>JACPAV010000024.1 GCA_016180645.1 Nitrospirota bacterium
GTCGGTCGAGCCGTCGCAATCGTTGTCGAGCGCATCGCACTTCTCGGAGGAACTGGCGGTTGTTTGGGAGCATACGGAGGAGCCGTTGGAGCACGCGGTCGTGCCTGCGGAGCAGACGCCCTGAAGACCCGTGGTGCAGGAGGTTGAAGTGATTCCATCATCGACCGTTCCGTTGCAATCGTTGTCCAGACCGTCGCAAGTCTCGGCGGAAGAGGCGGTGGTTTGGGAGCAGACGGGAGTCCCGTTTGAGCACACGGTTGTGCCTGCGGCGCAGACGCCCTTGCCGCCCGTGGCGCAGGAGGCGGACGGGATGGCGTCGTCGACCTTTCCGTTGCAATCGTTGTCCTTCGCGTCGCAGATCTCGACGCTGGACGCAAGACGCTGGACGCAAGTAAGAGCGCCGTTCACGCAGGTTTGGGTTCCTTCGGAGCAGACGCCTTGGTTGCCGGTGGAGCAGGATGCCGACGGGATGTCCTCATCGGTTGTCCCGTCACAATCGTTGTCTTTCGAGTCGCACACCTCGATGGAACTGCTGGTGGTTTGGGCGCACGCGAGAGCGCCGTTCACGCAGGTTTGGGTTCCTTCGGCGCAGACGCCGGGCAGGCCGGTGTCGCAGGTCCCGGCGGTAGTCGCAGGCTTTATGCCTGCGTCCGAAGACGCACCCGTAAAGGGTGCGCCTGCGCCTACCAAGTCTTCATCCACCACGCCGTCGCAGTCGTTGTCTTTGCCGTCGCAGAGTTCGGGCGTGGGGACGCAGGAGGGGAGGACGGTGAAGGTGAGGGCCGCAGGAGAGGGGTCGCGATTGCCCATCGCGTCCGAGGCGGCCACGGCGAACTTGTGCTCGCCCGACGCGGGACGCAGGACGTGGGACGCGGGGCACGGAGCGAAGGCTGAGTCGTCCAACGCGCACCGGAATACGCATGCCGTCTCGGTACAGGTGAATGTGAACGTGATGTCTTGTCCTGCCTGCGCCTCGCGTCCTGCGCCCAGCGCCTCCGCCGACACGAACGTGTCGGGCGGTGTGAGATCTACCTGCTTGAGTTCGATCTTGACCTCGGCGGCGGGGGGGATTCCCGCGGACTTGAAATCCGCAACGACCTTCTGTTCCAGCTTCTTGGCAAGGTCTTCAAAGGCCTTTTGGGCCTGGGCCTCGGTAGGTTTGGACGCGGGATCGGCGGCGGCGGCGATGGCTTGGTCGAAGGACGCGGGCGTAAAGCCCGCGGCTACCGCGCCGGTTCCGATCAGAGAGGCCACCTCCGTGAGCGTGGCGATGCCGTCGCCGTCGAGGTCGGGGAGTTCGACGTCGTTCATGGAGAGGGGGGTGTCTTCCACCTCAATCGTGAACCCGTGATCCAGTGATCCCGTGACCCCGCCAGGAGCACCCCCACCCGAACCCTCCCCCGTCGAGGGGGAGGGGGTTCCGGGCTGACCGCTGACCGCTGACTGCTGACTGCTGACTTTGATCTTCACCGTCGTTTTCACTTCGACGAGGGGCACGTCCTGATGTTTGCCGGGTCGCACGCGTGTGCGGATGGAGTTGGCGCCGTCGCGGGCGGATTTCTGGGGGAGGAGGAAGGTGATTTCGAAGGCGAAGGCGATGTCGCCTTCTGCAGGTTCCTGGTTCCTTGTTCCTAGTTCCTGGAACTGTGGTTGGAGGGTAGCCGCGGGCTTTATTCCCGTGTCCGAGGACGCACCCGTAAAGGGTGCGGCTACCACTCGGGATGGCGTCCCCCGCACCCACCTTCTCACGCTCCGCGCCGCGGCGCCGCGTCTCCCCCCTCGAATGCCGGATTCCACGTCTCCCCGGCGCCCCGCCCGGATGCCGCCACGAATGCCGGAAGCTTCCTCGCCTCTCCGACCGCTCCGAACGCCCCCGCGGATGCCCTCGGCGACGAGTTCCTCATTCACATAAACATCCGCCTCGAGTTCCTCCTGCTCCCCCACGCCCAACAGCGCCGCGGCGGCCTCGGGGGAGAGCGGAAGAACCACGTTCACCGGAGCAGAGTCGGCGGGTGTGGTTTCGGCTAGGACCCTTGCCTTGGAACAGGAGAAAAGGAGGAGCCCGAACACCAGCGAAATAGTGATAGCCCGCATAGCGAATTTCGCGGCCAGAATAGAACGGGGAGAACCACAGACAATCAGGTAAACCCTGTATTGGGGACTGCCGCAGTCGTGAAAGTGGTGCTGGGGAAAGACCGCAGGCGTAAAGCCTGCGCCTACCGTATGGAAAAGGCCTCCCCGGTAGCCGCGGGCTTCAGCCCGCGTTGTCTCGGTCGAGGACTCAAACCAAGCCGGTTTCCATTGCGTAGCGCACAAGATCGGCGGCCTTGTGGAGGTCCAGCTTGTCCATGATGTGTGTGCGGTGTGTCTCGACCGTCTTGGTGCTGATGGAGAGTTTCTTCCCGATCTGCCGATTGGTGAGACCTCTTGCGATCCATTGGAGGATCTCCCGTTCTCGGTCCGTGAGCGAGTCGCCTGGAGCACGGCCATCGAACACGAGGGCATCCAGCTTCGCGGCGACGGAGGCGCTGACGAACCTGCCGCCTGCGGCCACCGTCCGGATGGCCTGGACGAGGTCTTCGAAGGCGCTGTCCTTCAGCACGAAGCCGGGGAGGCGTGCTCGGGCGGCGCGGGCGAGGGTGACGGGATCATCGTGCATCGTCAGGAGGACGACGCGCGAAGGGGTTCCTTCGAAGCCTCTCGCCACGTCCAAACCGTCCATGTCCGGCAGCGATACGTCCAGGATGACGGCGTCCGGGCGTAGGCGTTGCACGAGGTCGTGAGCCGATTTTCCGTTGTCTGCTTCGCCGACCACCACGATGTCTCCGGTGGCGCGGAGCATCTCCTTGAGTCCTTCCCGGAACATCTTGTGGTCGTCGACCAAGATCGCCCTAATCATGGGTGGGGATGGCGAGAACGAGCGTGGTGCCCCCGCCTGGAGCGGTCTTCAGCGCGACACTGCCGTTCAACAGTTCCGCTCTCTCCTTGATGGTGATGAGACCCAGTCCCAAGCCGCGGTCGGCGCCATCCCCGCCTTTCATGCCCTTCCCATCGTCGTGAATTTCCAGGATGGCGGCGCGGCCTTCCTTGCGAAGGGAGATTCGGATGGATTGCGCGCCCGAATGCTTCACGGCGTTTCCGAGCGCTTCCTGGAAGATGCGGTAAAAATGATCTTTCGCCGGGAGTGGAATATCGAACGAAGGATCGGCTTCCACGGAAATCCGAACTTCCGATCGCTCCCGAATCAGGCGCGCGTGCCAGCGGACGGCGTCGGCCATGGTCGTGCGCTCCAGCGCGGACGGGCGCAAGTCAACGGCTACGGCACGCAGTTCGTCGATCGAGTGGGACAAATCCGCCACGGCCCGCGTGAAGGTCTCTACCTCCAATCGTTCACCCTTTCTCAGATTCGCTTCAGCCATCTGGAGCCCGAGTTTGACGGCCAGGAGAGACTGTCCCACGCCGTCGTGGAGTTCCCGCGAGAGCCGTTTCCGTTCGTCTTCATAGGCGTTCAAGACGCGGGCCGAGAGGGAGCGCATGGTGTTTCGAATGCGGATGAATCTCGCGGCAAGGGCGAACGTGAGCAGCACGACGAAGAACCCCGCGGCGAGGTCGCCCAGATCCAACGGGCCGAGGAAATGATCGGGGTAGATGCCGAGGAAGGAGAGGACCTCGGCGTTTATTCCGAACACCACGCCGACCACGCCGAGGAGAACGGTTCCCGATTCAGGCACGCGTCGACGGACCGCTTGCGCGGCGACCACAACAGGGGCGATCCCCGCGGCGGCGGCGTAGGCATAGAAAAGAAAGGCCATCGTGGTGTAGTGGCCGCCGGACCATGTGACCAAGGCGGCGGCGAGGGGGATGGAAAGGGCCACGATGGCCTTGTAGGCCCAATGGAATCGGGCCTTGCAGAAGGAAATGACGAACACGAGGAACAAGGCTGGGAGCAGGCACCACAAGGCAAAAGATGCCCACTGTGGAACGGCGCCTTTCCAGCCGGTCTGGTAAAAAAGCAAGGTGTCCAAGAAGTAGATTGCCTCGTAAACCATGACCGTGGCGCAGAAGAGGAGCATCTCCCTCCCCCGGATGCCTCTCGCATAACCCCACAGTGCGGCGAGGAGGAGGAAGGCAAACAGCGAGAGGAGCACGGACTCCACGGCGCCTCGGTCATTTTCCCGATCGAGTTCAATCTCGCGCAGGACGGCGTAGTCGCCAATGGCGGCGGGACCATCCATGATCCCCCCGCTCAGCCAGGTGTTCAGCACGTGGATGGCCAGCACGTTTTCGCCCTCTGTCCGGAGGAGAGACGCGGGGACGGGGTAGAGGCGTTCGTCCCACGTGGCTTCGACCCACTTTCCCCGGACGGCGCCTGCCGATCCGATGCGGATGCCGTTCAGGAAAGTCTCATCGCTGTTGCCGATGCGACCGAGGAACAGAGCCGGCCGATGGGGCGAGAAGCCGCGAGGCAGCGTGAAATGAAGCCGGTACCAGCCGTGCCCGTTGTCGGTGTGAAGACCCTGCGATTGCAGACTGCCCGGAATGTGGACGGGGATCCAACCGGATTCGTCTGCTTCCGGCGCGGACCATGCGGGATCGTCACCTGCACGGAACAGATGTGTTCCGTCGAGCAAGGCGATTTCTCCCGTCGGAGGGGGAGCCGAGAGAAGCGTCGCCGCAAGGATGAAGGCCGACGCGGTAACCACGGGCGCCACTATGCGGTCACCGTTTATGCGCGAATCCCGCGCGCCACGTGGAGGGCCAGCGTCATGATCGCCTGCTGCGGATTCACGATGGTGCAGGTGGGGAGGATGCCGCCGTCGGCGATGAAAAGGCCTTCTAACCCGTGAACTTCGCCGGAGGGGGAAACCACCGAACGCTTGGGATCGACTCCCATGGCGCAGGTGCCCATCGGGTGGAGACTTCCACCGATCAAACGGCTGCGGGGGATGGGCCGTTTCATCAGTGCGCGGAGACCATCCTCGTCATGCACCGCCGGCGCGCCGATGAACCCCGGGAAGACGGCGTTCGCTCCAGCCGCAAGGTAGATTTTGCACGTGAGTTCCAAGGCTTCTTGCATGCGGGCACGGTCGCCTTCCGGGAGAAGATATACGGCCTGCGCCCAACCAGCCGGGAGGCGGATCAATCGGCCTGTTGATGAATCGCTGATCAACGCGCCCCCATCGGTGAAGCCGCCGTACTGCGCCATCCACTGTTTGTGCTCTTGTCCGAATCCAGGAATGAGGAGTGAACCGACCGGAGGCGGAACCGCACCCACGAGGAAGATGAACCCCTTGTCCTCGAGAAATTGGTCTGAGAAGTAGCTTTGTGGAGTGCCCCGCCAGCAGGAGACGTCCTCATCGAAAATCGCGCCGGCCACGACTCCCGGATGGACGCGGAGATTTCGTCCGATGGCATCGGCGCCGATCCCGCTCTTCCAAAGGATGCGGGGGGTGTTCAGCGCGCCGGCCGCGAGAACGACGGTGGGTGCTTCGATGAACAGAGGTTCGCATACCTCGCCCTTCGACAGGCTCAGGGTGAGCGGAGTGGTTTCCGCTCGTGCCGATCCCGTCGAAGCACGGCCATTGCCCGTGGTTAGTGCTCGCACGATCGCCTCCACTCCCACCGCGCGCCCATTCTTCATCACGACTCGCTCCACTTTGCAGCGGGTGACAAGCTTTGCGCCTGCGGCCACCGCCGCCGGAATCCAGCTCAAGTGCGGCGCGAGTTTGGCATCGTTCGGGCAACCGACGACGCACATTCCCGCTCCCTTGCACCCTCGGGCGTTGCGTTTGGTGGGGGCACCCGACCAACCCAGTGCGCGGATTCCTCTCTCGAACACACGACCGTTCCCCCCGATGACTTCAGGTTCGATCTCGTGGATGTTCAGGAACCGCTCGATTTCCTGGTAGAGGCTCTCGACGTACCCCTTCTGGAACGCATCGAGGTGGAGATCTCGCGTCCATCTTTGTCGAATGGACTCCGGTACCCGGAAGGACGTGCCCGCGTTCAGGGCCGCCGAGCCGCCAACGCACCGCCCGGTGAAGATGGGCATGGGGGGAAGGCCGTGAGCCATATCGAGTCGAAACGCCCTTGTGCGACCAACGATGCGCAGGGCTCCGTCCACCAACGGTTCGCCGTGGTCGAGCCGGTCATATTCCATGCCGCGTTCGAGAATCACGACTTTGGCGCCGGCCTCGGCCAGCGTCTTGGCCACCACGCCTCCGCCGGGCCCGGACCCGACGACGCAGACATCGGCGTTCAAATGCTCAGTCATCTCGGGCTCACGGGCTCACGATTCACGGGATCACGCTCCACCGTCCCCGGATACCCAATGGCGGCCCCGGCCAGAGGGTCCGAATAAAATATCGTCACCACCAGCGCCTTGATCCCGTAGAAGAGGACTTGATGAATCAGCCACCGGCTCGTTGCCAATCGGGAGATGAACGCCTGACGCTCGTCCGGGGTCAGACATCTGAATCTGGACAATCTGAAAAAGAGGAGAATCGGGAGCCAATCTAGGAGCGTGAGCAGGAGGCGGATCGGCCACGATGGATAACCCAATCGGTGGGTCATCGATTCGAGCCGCTCCGCGAGGGGTACGTCCCCTCCACCGAGGGGGAACGCACCCCCATGGGGCACGATTGTTTCGGCGAGCGCTTGGGCTACTGTTTCGTGGTAACGCATTGGAGCAGGCCGTAGATGTCGAAGGCCGGGAGGGTGGCATAGAGGACGGACGCTTCGATGCGAACCGGTACGGCGGTGGCCGGCAACTCCGGCGTTTCGAACGCGGCCTGGTCGCAACGTGCTCCCGGCGGTATCGGAACCGAGATGGCGAAGGGACCTGCGGGGCGGAATCGGCCTGATTCTCTGTCGTAGTCGTAGTTGACAATGTGTACACCCAGCGTTCCGGCGGAATTCCTCACGACGCTGACGCCGACCTGTTCAGGGAGGCTGCCGGAAACGGACATCGACTCATCCAGTTCGGTGGCGCTGTGCACGATCGTTCCGCCCCTCGACTTGAATTGCGCCAACACGCTCTCGTCCGCCTCGGTGAAGCCGCCCCCTGGGGGAATGACAAGCACGTCATACGCAGAGAGTCGGTTGAGGTCCAAACGGCGGGGTACCAGTTCCTCGTCACCGGCATAGATCACGTCGAAGAGCACGTGGCGCTTCTGGAGTTCCTCACCGATGGTGAGGAACTCGTTGTGGGTGCCGGTTGTCGTGTAGGAGAACGCGTAGCCGATATCCAGGAATTCGCGGAGAACTTCATGGAAGGGATAGACCAAGCCCACGCGGGCGACGAGGTTGGCCTCGCGGATCCCCCGGTGCCGCCAGGCAAGCAAGGACATGGGCCCGATGATTTCGGCGGGGACGGTGGCGGTACCGGTCACGGTGGAGGTGCCTCCGCCGAAAACATACGCCTCGTACGGAATCAGGAACGATTGCTGGGCGGCCCAGGATTCGGCGAAGCGCTGCGTGATGACGCTCCAGTCCTTGCCGGAATTGACCATATCGAGGAGGTTGACGATGTTGGGAAACATGGCCGTGATCCCGCCGCGCATGAGTTGGTAGCCGAGCCGGTGGAGAGCGAAGAGGCGTCCTTGCGGCGGGAGCGGAAGCATTGTCTCGAAGACGAGGAAGTCCAGCACCGCCGCCTGGACTTGGTATTGCGGCGCCAGATTGACCGTGTTCCCTGCGAAGGCGACGGGGCTCTGCGAGGTGGATCGCGCGTGGGCGATGAGATCGCGGAGTTGGTCTTGACGACTCTTGAGCTGGAAACGGACGAATTCGCGGCGCCGCTCCGGATTCGGATCTTCCGATAGGCCCTTCGCGCCGGCCGCCCGGAGTGAGGCCGCGTAGTCGAATGAGTCAATCCCTGCAATGCCGAGGCGGCTCGCGAGTTCCGAGCCCGTGAACCGGTTCTCCAAGTAGGCGCGAAATCCCGCCATTGAATCGGGATCGAAGCCGAAGAGGTAGAGATGGCCGCCGAGCCCTTCGACCTCGTCGATATGGATGGCGTCCGCCCCGCCCTTGATTTGCTCATCGACGCGCCGCCTGAGATAGGCCTGCCACTCGGGATCATTGTGGGACGGAAGGGTGGGGGAATTGGGGGTGATCCAGAGGGCCAGGGCGGTGTTTCCACCCAGATCTTGACTTGCGATTCGCGTGAGAAATTCGGGATCGGCTGCCGCCGTGTCCCTGCCGAGGACGCTCAGCGAACCTTGCATGGTGGCGAAATTGGCCGCAACGTGGATTCCCCGCGATCGCAGTTCTCTGGTGTAGGCGAGTTGGTCGTCATTCAATCCGGAGTGGTACACCGACCATGCGATGCCGGTGCCTAAGACCGCTTCGAGATACGAGACCGGCGGCGTGCCGTACGCGAAGATCTGGAAATGCCGGGTCCAGTCGGGCCCGGCGGATCTGTCCCCGTCAATTCGGACGGGCTCGAAGGGATGGGCGCAGGACGCGATTAGGGAACAGACGGGAATCCAGCGCCGCCAAGTCATCGGTAGATGAATACGACCGGCGTGGATCCGATCCTCGTGTGGACCCCCTTGCCTGCATCGGTTGGATCGAATTGTTCACCGCCCAGAGCGTGGACTTCCTTCAATGTCGTGTCTCCCACGCGTCGAGGGGCTTCGATTTCGCTTTCACCATCCGCCCGGTAGGCTATCAAAACCTCCTCGGTGTTGCGAGAAAATCGAAAAGTGCTGAGGGTCGGATCAGTAAAGAGAGCCGAGGTGCCCGAGTCGAATCGGGCGCGAGTAAGATCGCGCGCCAGATCGCTCCACGCGCGGTAGGCGGGCTTTTCCGCGGCCGGCGGATCGGTGGCGGGATCGGTGTCCTTCAGCATGCCGAAGAAACGCTCGCATTCGAACGTTCCGATGGAGGCGAACGTCCGAAAACCGGGACCGTGATCCAACAGGACCCAGGGGATCAGAACGTCGACGCCCTCTGCCGCAAGGAGGAGCGCGGCACGGGCCAGGTAGTCGCCCTGGGCGTTCAGGGTGAGGCGGTCGTGCGAGCAGAACCCGAACTCCGTCGCCCAAAGGGGCAATTCATCCGCTGCGCGGCGCTTCAGCACTTCGCGAAGCCGGCGGACCTGGGCGCGATAGTCCGCCCCATTCTCCTCCGGTGGATCTTGGGGTGGATAGAGTCCGTAGTTGTGGATTCCGATTCCGTCGAGATCGCGGGAAAGATCCGGGTCGGCCGAGAGGACGGCGTCGAGGAACTCCGCATCGGAATACGAGAGCGGTGGAAGGGAGGGCGCGGGGGCCATGGCCCCGCTGATGACTTGAGCGGCGGGGTCGGCGGAACGTATGCTCCGGATCGATTCCCGAAGCAGCGATGCGTAGCGTGTGGCATCGGGGGTGGGCGACCAAAAGAAAAGTATGTTGGGCTCGTTCCATATCTCCCAAAAGGCGACTCGTCCCTTGAAGTGCGAAACGACTTCGGCGACGTATCGGCCGAACTCGGACGGGTCATCCGGCGGATAGAAACCCATTTGGGACAGATCGGCCACGGGCGCGGTCAGGGTCCACGGCGTCGAACCGATCAGGACGCCGAGGACGTTGATTCCCTTCGATCTAAAGAGATCGACCGAGCGGTCATGCCACGTGAAATCGTAGTCGCCCGGTTGTATCTCCATCTCGCCGCGGCGGAAGGCCATCCGCACGATCCCACCCGGAGGCGCCAGTTTCGCGGCCTCGAATTCGCGGAGCCTCCATCGTGATTCATCGAGCGTCCCGCCCCACCACTCCAACGACGAATTGACTCCGAAAGACAGGCCGGGGAGCGGCCGACGGTTCGGTCCGTCGCAGCCGGCAAGCACCCAGATGCACAAGGCGAGCAGCGTCAGTCTCATATCGCGTGAGAGGATACACCAAGGTGGGATGAGGGAGGACCGGGAGCCCGTGCGGTCTGCCGGCCTGTGCCCCACCTACTTCGCGCGGATGTCGCGGCGCGCGAATGACGCGCGGTCGGTGCCGATGGCCTGAAGGATGATCTGGAACAGCTCGCTCATGCTCTCCTTGAGGCGCGTGGGGTGTCGCTTCTGGACGACGCACCGGTGAAAGATCTCTTTCAGCCCGCCCACGATAAAGTGGGCGGTAAGTCCCTCGTCGCACCGACGGATCAGGCCGAACCGGACGCCTTGAATCAGAGCATTACGCGTCATTTTGCAAAGGCTGTCATAGAATACATCCACGCGCCGTTCCATGGCCGGATCGAGAGTGACCCTGCGATCCAGGAGAATGCTGGCGAGTTCCCGCTCGCTCTCGATGAGGGCGAGAACACGGGACAAATTGGACTCGATCTGCTGCGAGAAAGGCGGGGCGTTTCGGCCCAGGTCGACCTTCTTGATCGCAGAGTCGAGCCGCGCGAGAAACACGTCGATCAGTTCATTCAGGATGTCCTGTTTTGAGTCGAAGTACAGGTAGAACGTGCCTCGGGCGATGCGCGCGCCATGAATGATGTCCGACACGTGCGTTTCGTGATAGCCGTTTCGTGAAAAAATCCGCGCTGCGACGGATAGGATCTTTTGGCGTCGAACGGGGCTTCCGGACACGGTTCCGACCATATCGGGCAGCGCGTTTGCGGTCAACCCCGCACGTATTCTCACGAGCGTCAGCGGTGGGTGAGAGGTTGGAGCCGTAGGCGGCTTCGCCTTCCGGGCGTTCATCCAAGGGGAGCTTTCAACGGAATAGGTGCGGGGTCAACTCCGCACGTGGACTCGATGGGTCCACGAACGATCCGGCCGCGGCGATCCATCATTGACATGAAGGAAGGTCGACCCTAGACTGACGCGTCAGTCTAAGGACCTCCAACGGAATGCGTGGGGAAGGGTCTTCAGACCCTCCCGACAAGAGGGAGCATCTGACGATGTTCCCCTACGAATCGGCATTCTGTTAGAGGCTCTAAGTATGGCTACGGACTTGGGACATCAAGTACTGGGCATTGACATCGGCATGACGGCCGTGAAGATGGCCCTCGTGGACGGCGACGGAAAGCTCGTCGCAGGCGTGTACCGCAGACACCACGGAAGTCCTCTCCAGGTGGTCCGGGAGGAGGCGGGGAAACTGGCTCTGGACGGCGGGGTTCGAGTCATCGCGACGGGAACGAACGTCGACGCGCTCCACCGGCAGACCGGTGTCCCGGTGATGGATTCGGTCCGGTCTGAAATCGCGGCGGTGAAAACGGCAATCCCCGGCGCGCGGAACATCATGAACGTCGGCGGAAGCACCGTAAGCCTCATTTCGCTGAGCGAAGCGGGAAATTTCCAGGGTTACTCGACCAATTCGCTGTGTGCCGCGGGGACCGGATCGTTCCTGGACGAGCAGGCGGGGCGCCTGGAGATCGCCTGCGGCGAGTCCTCGTCGTGCTCGCGAGAGAAGGAGATCCCCCAAGTGGCCACCCGATGCGCCGTGTTCGCAAAATCGGACATCATTCACCGTCAGCAGGAGGGTTACTCAAGGCCGGCCCTGTGGTCGGCCCTGTGCAAGGGGATGACGGAGACGATGCTTCAGACGCTTCTTAAGGGAAGGCCGCTGGACGGCTTGACGGTGCTGACGGGGGGGGTGTCGCTCAACGCGGAGGCCGTGTTCTGGTTGAAGACGCAGTACGGAGAGACGGTGCAGACGTTTCCGCAAGCTCACCTCTCGGGCGCGCTCGGCGCGGCGATCTTGGCGGACGGGATGGGTATGCCGCACCGCCGGATCCGTTGGGACGCATTGACCGACGAAGAAGGCGGCAAGGAAAAGGACGAGATCCGCAAGCCGCTGGTCCTCGAGAAATCGAAATATCCGGAGGTCGCTGTTCAGGAGGATGGCGTCGATGCCTACGGGACGGAGATCCGGATTTCAATCCGGCCGACGGGAACGACGGAGGTCTATCTAGGGATCGATGTCGGCTCCACGAGCACGAAGATGGCCGTGGTGGACGGGGAAGGGCGCGTGCTCATCGACCTCTATCGGAAGACGGCGGGAGATCCGATTGGAGCGACGCAGAAGTTGTTCGTCGCCCTCGACGCCGTCCGCGGGGCCTGCGGCGCCTCGTGGGTTGTGAAGGGCGTGGGAACGACGGGCAGCGGGCGGAAACTGGCCGGGGCCGTGGTGGGAGCGGACGAGATCGTGAACGAAATCTCGGCCCACGTGGCCGGAGCGCTGAGGACGGACTCCACGATCGATACGATTTTCGAGATTGGAGGGCAGGACTCGAAGTACATGCGGATGAAGGATGGGCGCATCCATGATGCGAACATGAATTTCGTGTGCGCGGCGGGCACGGGATCGTTCGTGGAGGAGCAGGCCCGCAAGCTGGGCATTCCGCTTCGCGAGGTGGGCGATGCCGTGCTGGGGATCCGTCCTCCGCGCACGTCGGACCGGTGCACCGTCTTCATGGAGCAAGATATCCATCGTCTTCTGAAAAAAGGCTACTCGAAGCAGGAGTGCATGGCCGCCGTCATGTATTCGATCATTCAGAATTACTTGAATAAGGTTGTCGGCCGACGGCCCGTCTCCAAGGAAAAGATCTTTTTTCAAGGGGCGACGGCCCGGAACAAAGGGCTGGTGGCCGCCATCGAGAATCTCCTGGACGTCGAAGTCGTCGTGTCCCCGTTTTGCCACGTGATGGGAGCGTTCGGCGTGGCCTTGCTGACCCAGCGGGCGATGGAAAAGGCCGGGAGGCGGACCACCTTCAAGGGGCTCGATCTGGGCGGAAGGAGCGTCAGCGTCCGCCACGAGGAGTGCGATTTTTGCAGGGACCGGTGCAAGATTTCCTACGCGTCGATTGAGGGTGAAAAGGAGGAACCGTCCTGGGGCTACCGGTGCGGCCGCGAATCGGACGCACGGGAGAAGAAAGTCAGCCGGCATTTCGCGCCGTTCAAGAAGAGGGAGAAATTGTGGAGCGTGACTGGGGGGACGGGCAAAGTGCCTCCCGAGGCGAAGGTGGTCGGTCTGCCGAGGGCCCTCACGACGCACACCTTCTTTCCCCTTTGGAGCCACTTCTTCAGACGCCTCGGGCTTCGAGTTGTGCTGTCGCCGCCCACGTCACCGGAGATCATCTCCGACGGTGTGAAACGGGCGGCGGCCGAGTTTTGCTTTCCGGTCAAGCTCTCCCTCGGCCACGTCTGCGCTCTCGCCATGAGGGATCGAATGGATTTCATATTCCTTCCGGCCATGATCAGCCATGAGCGCAACCCGAATGCCAGCAACAGCTACTTCTGCCCTTACGTGCAGGGATTCGCATCCGTGGCGAAACAGGCCCTGTCCCTGGGCGGCGACGCAGGGATCTCATGGCGATTCCGACCGTCGTCCCCGGAGCGGAGCGGAGGGGGCAGCGATGTGGAGAAAATCCTTTCGCCTGTGGTCGACCTGAGCCTGGAGCGGGATGATCAGGTCAGCCTCCTTACCGCCGGCTTGGGGAAGAAGCTCGGGCGCAGCCGTCGGGACATCGGCGAGGCATGGGAGAGCGCGTGGCGCGCTCAGGCGGAGTTTCACAACGGCTGCCAGACGGAGGGCAAGCGGATCCTTGACGAGCTGGCGAAGAATGATCAGATCGGCGTTGTGGTCCTCGGGAGGCCGTACAATACAGCCGACCTGGGTGCGAACCTGGCTTTGCCGAGGAAGCTGGCGGACGCCGGGTACACCGTCGTCCCGATCGACATGATCCCCTGGCGGCAGGAGTCGATGCTGAGACCCGATGATCCTTCCACTCATCGTCCCCGGAGCGAAGCGGAGGGGGCGATGGAGCCGTACTCCAACGTGTTTTGGTCGTATGGCCAGAAGATCCTGAACGCCGTGCGTCATGTCCGGCGTACGCCGAATCTCTTCGCCGTCTATTTCACGAACTTCAACTGCGGACCGGATTCGTTCCTCCTGAATTTCGCCGAGCACGAAATGGGAGACAAGCCGATGCTGGTGTTGGAGGTGGACGAGCACGGGGCGGACGCCGGCTATACGACGCGGATCGAAGCGTTTTTGGATGTCATTCGCTCCTGGCGGCCAAGGGAACGGGAGAGGAGGATTCACTTTCCGAAAGACGATGCGGCGGAGTTCAAGCGCCGCACGATTTGGATTCCACCCATGCACCCCGTTACCGGCCGTCTCTTCGCCGCCGCTTTCCGAGGGCACGGGTATCGTTGTGAGGCGTTGACGGTGGAGACGCGCGAGGACCTGGCCCTGGGGCGGAGTTTGGCCCGGGGGAGCGAATGCCTTCCCATGGCGGCGACCATCGGTTCCTTTGTGAATCAAATGCGGCGGATCGGGGCCGACGCACGAGAGCACGCGCTCTTCATGCCCACGGCGGATGGACCGTGCCGGTTCGGTCAATATGCCCTTTTACAGCGGATGATCCTGAATCGCGTGGGTTACAAGGACATCCCCATCCTTTCTCCATCGAGCAGGAACACGTATCAAGGAGTGGAAGAAGACCTCCGCCGGTATTTGTTCAAGGGCGTGTGCGTGTCCGACACGCTGACCAAGTGTGCGTGCAGGGTCAGGCCGTACGAGAGCATCGCGGGGCGAACCGATGAGGTTTTGGAACAGGGGATCCGAAGAATGGAGAGCGTGTTCGAACACCGGGGCGATCCGGTGAACGCATTGACGGAAGCTGTTGGAGCCTTTCTTGCGGTGCCGGTCGCATCGCACAACGGAAAGCCGCTTGTGGGCGTGGTGGGTGAGATCTATGTGCGCTGCAATCCGTTCTGCAACGAGGACGTGATCCGAACGATTGAGCGGTTCGGGGGCGAGGCGTGGCTCTCACCCATTGCCGAATGGATTCTCTACACGAGCGAGATGGAAAAACGCGAGGGCGGGTGGAGGCGCCGGAGCCTGGGCGCCCGCGCCATTTCGGCGATGAGGAACCACTTCATGCTCCGAGTAGAGCACAACCTGTCCAAACCGGCCCACGGGGTGCTTCGCGACCGGCGGGAGCCGGCCATGGAGGAGATCCTGGACGAGGGATCGAGATACCTCCCGTTGAATTTTGTCGGGGAGGCCGTCCTGACGCTGGGACGCGCGGCCCTCTTTGTGAGACAGGGAGCAAAATTGGTTGTGAATTGCGCTCCCTTCTCGTGCATGCCGGGCGCCATCACGGCGGCGTTGTTCCAGAGAATGGAGAAGCAGACGGGAATCCCGATGGTGAGCTTCTTTTACGACGGAGAAGGCGGCCTCAACGAGCGGCTCAAGTTCTTCATGCACAACCTGTGAGGTGGAGGCAGCCGGAGGGAAGTTAGGTTGGGTCAAGTCAAGACTTGACCCCATACTCAAAGTCGAACCGGGAAAACTATCTTAGGCCCGAGCGTGGAGGGCGGACACTTCGTTCTTGGTCCGCATGAGGTCGGCGAGGGAGACCTTCTTCATCGTATCGGTCAGCTCATTCACGAGCCGGGTCCATTCAGACGAAACACCGCACAGAGTCCGGTAGGTGCACTGCTTGGCGGGGAAGGGGCAGGCCGAGAGCACGGGCTCTTTTTCAACGGCATGAACGATGTCGAGCAGAGAAACCTTGGTGGGGTCCTTGCGGAGAATAACGCCGCCCTGCTTCCCTGTCCTTGTATCGACGATTCCCTTCTGTTTGAGGGCCGCGATGAGTTTCTTGAGGAAGGGAAGGGGAATGGATTCTTTTTCGGCAAGATCCTTGGCCTTCACGTATCCGTTTCCGGAGACCGCCAGAGCCATCGCCGCTTTGTGGGCGTATTCGCCGCGCTTGGTGAACATGCAAAACATTTTCGTTGACCTCGATACTCCATAAAGCAATCTCCATGCCATGGTTGCTTGTTTTCATTATGCGGCCGATTGTTGCGAGGCGCTTTTGGCTTCCTGCGAAGTCACAAAGGGTTAGTGCCCTTACAAGTCCACTTCAGGTAGGTTGGGAAATGACTGCGTAACTTCCTGTTGCCGCGCAATTTCCATGAACTGAGAATCGGACGAGATTGCCGCTCTCAGAATTGCCTATCGAGGCTAAGCCTCTATAGCGACTGCTGTGCTATTCCCAGAAGCTGTCTGAAGCAGAATCTGAGTCGGTCGAAGGGGCGTTGTCGGCCAGCCACTGGGCGAACTCTTCCTGCGTGTGGATCGTCAGAAAGCCGCGCATACGGGCGTGGCCGATGCCGCACAGTTGGGCGCAGGCGATTTCGTAGTTGGCCTTGTCATTCCCGATGGCCTGCCGCATGTCGGCCGTGGTGACGGAGGGAGTGAACCAAACGGGAATCACGATTCCGGGGAGCGCGTCCTGTTTGACCCTCATTTCGTTCAACATGAAACTGTGAATTACGTCCTTACTGGCCAGCTCGACAATGACGGGTTGATTCACGGGCAGGTGAAGCTGGTTGAGGGTGACGATATCGTCCTGCCCCATCGGGTCGGATCGGTCCAGTCCGAGCGGATTGGTCGTGGCGTCCACCAGCTCCAAGCGTGTGGGTCCGAATCGCCCGTCGGCGCCGGGATAATGGATGTTCCATGCAAATTGTTCGGCCACCACTCGCACCACCACGGCCTCGGTGCGGCTGGGGAGGGCGTCGACGCGCTGGGACCAGAACGGGATCGAGAAGCCGACCAGGAGAATGACTTCCGCGATGGCTACGGCCACCTCCGCGTAGCTGGAGGCGTGGCTTTTGAGCCCGTGGTAATTCGCCTTGGCGTTTCGGGATCGGCGGAACCGGATCAGCATGTAAATGAAGAAGAGCGACCACCCGATGAAAAGGACTGCCATTAACCAGTGGACCCACACAATGAGTCGGTCAACCTCGCCGCCGTTTGCGGAGGCGAGGAAGGGTAGGCCGAGCAATTCTTTCATGGGTCAGTACGCTCCTTCGGAAGTGTTTGCGGCGAGGCGCACGCGCCGCCGCAGGACTACAAAGCAGGCCAGCAGTCCGATGATAACGAAGTATGTCACTCCGAGCAGGGCCAGGACAGACAATTGCAGTCCCCGGATGAAGGGGCCTTCTGCCGCTCCATAGCACACCGCGCACGCAAGCGCGGAAGAGGGCGAAGCCATGACGCAGAGGAGCATGGCCGGTATGGGAGCCCATGCGGAAGCCACGATCCGAATCACAGGTAACGAACCCCCTTCAGCTTTCGGAGGAACCAAGCACCATAGACCAGGAGGCCGATCCCGCCGGCGAAGCAGGCAACCGCCACAAGGCGATAACCTTCGGGATCATGTGTGGCCGAATGCCGCCAGGCCCAGAAACCGCCCCCAGTCGCCAGTAGGCTCGAACAAACGATGAAGACAATGTGGAAGGCCTTCAGGGACACGACAGAACCCCCCCACGGGCCGCCGGACGCAGGCTAAAGCCTGCGGCTACCGCGGCCGCCATGGTAGCCGCACCCTTTATGGGTGCGCTCCGTGGTGCGACATGCAGATATTGGAGAATGACCGGGGACACGATTACGCTCCCGCGGAGTTGATTTGAGTCATGACGGGTCCCAGGAGCATAGCCACGAAAAAGATCACCGTCACGATGAGAACGGTGTAGATGAATTTTCGTTCCGAGATCAGGTGCATGAAATAGCACGCGACGAGCGACCCTTTGATGGTTGCGATGAACAGGGCCACCGCCACGGCGAGCCGGGTCGTCAACTCCAAGTAGGACACGGCCACGGTGACGACCGTCAGGATCATGAGAGCCGCAAACACTCGGAGGTACCATCGAACGTGTTTCTGGATGTCAACCGTGTGGCTTTCAGTGCTCATGGCTCCTCCTAGAGCAGGTAGAGAACGGGAAACAGGAAGATCCACACCAAGTCGACAAAGTGCCAGAAGAGCCCGGCTGTTTCGACCCGGTTGGTGAACTGTTGCGGGGCGCGTTCCCAAAGCTTGAGTCCAGGCCCCCAGAGGTACGCGTTGATGCCGATTCCACCCGCCACGTGCGCGGCATGGAGCCCGGTCAGCGTGAAGTACAGCGCCATGAAAGTGCTCGTGGACGGATGGAGACCGTGGTGAAACTTGGCGCGGTATTCGAAGAACTTGATGACGAGGAACGCCAGGCCGAGCACAATCGTGAGCCCCATGAAGAGCCGGTAGCGGCCCAGTTTCTTTTCCATGAGCGAGGCCCACGCCATGACCATCGTCACGCTCGATGATATGAGGACCATGGTATTGGTGAAGGCCATCGGGACGCTCAGGATGGACGAGCCGTCCGGCCACTTCGTCGCTCCGACGCGAAGAAGAATGTATGAGGCAAACAGCGCGCCGAAGAGCATGATTTCCGAGGCGAGAAACAGCCAGATGCCGATCTTGACGTTGTTCAGGCCCGTGTCGGGCCTCTCAGAGACGGTGTAGGGAATTTCCATGGAGGGTTAGTGGGACGTTTTGCCGGCTTGCCCGGTCTTGGCCTTTTCCCCGGCGCCGGGGCTGAATTGGGGCAGAAAATCCGTCGGGTGGCCCGGCACGCTGTACTCGTAAGGCCCCCGGTAGGCCTGGGGCATCGACACGAAGTTGCCATGGGGCGGAGGAGAGGGCGCCGACCACTCGATGGTGGTCGCCTCCCAGGGGTTGTCGGAGGTCTTCTCTCCCTTGCGAAGACTCCAGAAGAAATTCACGATGAAGAAGACTTGGGTGAGAGCCAATCCCCACGCCGAATACGACATGATCTTGTTGAGGTGGAGGACCGGCTGGGCGTGGGCGTAGGCGGCGCCGCCATCGTAGAGCCGTCTCTGCACGCCGTGGAGTCCCTGGATCAGCATCGGGAGGAACACGCCGTTCATGAAAATGAAGCTCGGCCAGAAGTGGAGCTTCCCGAGAAACTCGCTCATTTTTCGACCCGTCGCCTTCGGGTACCAGTAGTAGATACCGGCGAACAGGGCCAGGATTGTGCCGGGGGCCACCACGTAGTGGAAGTGGCCGATGACATAGTACGTGTCATGGAGGTGGATGTCGGCCGTGGCGAGGCCGAGAGGGAGCCCCGTCAGTCCGCCGATACCGAACATCGGGAGGAACGCCAGGGCGAACAGCATCGGCGTGTTGAACCGGATCGACCCACCCCAGAGGGAAATAATCAGGCAGCTCAAAATGATCACCGAAGGAATGGAGATGATCATGGTGGTCGTCTGGAAGAAGGACGACATCGCCGTCCCCATACCCGTGATGAACATATGATGAGCCCATACGATGAACGACATGAATCCGAGGAAGAGCAGCGAGTAGACCATGGACTTGTATCCCCAGAGAGGCTTGCGGGTATTGTTGGCGACGACTTCGGCGACGATGCCCATGGCCGGAAGAATCAGGACGTAGACTTCGGGATGGGCGAGGAACCAGAAGAGATGCTGCCACAGAATAGGTGATCCACCGCCCGTCGCCGCGATCGGCTGGCCGCTGACCACGAGTCCACTGGGAAGGAAGAAGCTTGTACCCGCCAACCGGTCCATCAATTGGAAGATGCCCGCTGCCTGCAAGGGGGGAAAACCGAGAAGAAGCAGGAACGCGGTGACGAACTGGGCCCAGACGAAGAAGGGGAAACGCATGAACGTGAGGCCGGGCGCGCGGAGCTGGAGAATCGTGGTGATGAAGTTGATGGCGCCGAGCAGGGACGAGACGATCAGGAAGAGCATTCCGACGAGCCAAATGGTTTGTCCCATGGGCGCGATGTCCGAGAGCGGTGGGTAGGAGGTCCATCCGGATTGGGCGGCGCCTCCAGGGACGAAGAAACTGGCGAACATGGTCACGCCGCCGAGGAAAAGAGCCCAGTAGCTGGCCATATTGAGTCGGGGGAACGCCATATCCGGAGCGCCGATCTGGAGAGGCACGACGAAGTTGCCGAATCCGCCCACGGCGAGGGGAACGACACCCAGAAAGACCATGATCGTCCCGTGCATCGCGCCCAGTTGATTGTAGAAGTCGGGGAGCATGACGCCGCCGGGCATCCGGAGCTCCCCGAAGAGTCCGCCGATGATCGGCAGGGGTTGATCCGGATAGGCGAGCTGCCATCGCATGAGCAACATGAGCGAGAAGCCGAAGAACAGAAAGACGAGCGCGGTGATGGAATATTGAATCCCGATCACCTTGTGATCGGTTGAAAAGACGTATCTCCGCCAGAAACTCATCTCGGCATGGTGGGTGCCGTGCGCGCTATCGGCCATGAGGGTGATTTCCCTGGGCGGCTTTCGTGAGGACTACTTCGCGGGGGCCTTGAAGGTGAAGCTGATCTGCTTCGAATCCGCGGCGCCGACGGTAATCTTCTGGGTCTGGGTCCCCAGCTTTTCGTGCCATGCTTCGATCTCGTACGTGCCCGCCGGAAGATCGGGGAGCTGGAACTTTCCATCGGTTTCGGTCACGTCGAAATAGGGATGCGTCATCACGGCGATGTAGGCCTGCATCCACGGATGGACGTCGCACTTCATCGGAAAAAGAGGCTCCGGCGTGTTGAACACCCGCGTGGCCTCTTTCCGGGTCTTGGGCATGGCGACGTTGTACTCCGGGTTCTTCTTGGGGAGTCCGTGGACGTTATGGAGGATTCCGTCGGAATTCTTGATTTTAAGGTTTTGGCCCACCATCACTCCGACCACGTGGGGAATGTAGATGCAGCCCTGCTGGTTGATCGTAGCGGCATCCGCCGGGGCGGGGTACGGCTTCTCAGGGGCGCCGCTCTTCACGCTGATGAAGATATTCGCCATCGCGTTGCCCGCTCCAAGGACGAGCGTGTCCGGCGATACCGGCGAGGTGTGCTTGGACGCGCAGTCGGGATCGGCGTCCATGGCTATGGGCTTCAATTTCGGGGCCTGACCGCTGTAGGTGACCGTTCCACTGATGGTCCCCGCATAGGTGGAACCGGTGCCGGCAAGGAAAAGGGCAAGGGAAGCCGCCGGCAAACTGCGGAATCTTAGCGTTTTCATGTGAAGAACTTCCTTTCTCTATCGCTCACGGCTAGCTACAAAATGTCCTATCCCGTTGGGCGGGGATGGTAGCACCCGCCGCCGCCATGTCAAGTCATTTCCAGCGAATGAAAATGCGAACCCGTTGCGAGTGCTAAGGATGAGACGCATGCGTGGACCCGTCCGGGTGCTAAATGGGCCATCTCCGAGGGATATTGCTGACCGTCGTCAAGCATTTCCCGGAATTATGGCCGCTAAAGTCTCCATTACACCACGGCACGACTCTTGCGAAAAGGACTGACCGGGATCAGGCAGAATGTGTGACGGCTGTTGGCATACGGGCGATATTGTGAGCCGAACCCCTCGCTAGGTGCCCGGGCAAAGCAGGTAAAGGAGTCATGGTGCATGGATAAGTCCAAAAGAGAGTTCATCAAGATCGCGGGCATGGGATCGATCGCTGCCTGGGCGTCGTCGTGCACCTTCCGCTATCTCAAGCCCATCGAGCAGATCCCGAACCCCCTCGCGCACTATCCGGATCGGGATTGGGAGCGGGTCTACCGCGCGCAATACGGTTACGACGATTCATTCGCGTGGGTCTGTTCACCCAACTGCACGCACGCCTGTCGGATGCGCGCGTTCACGCGGAACGGGGTTGTACTCTGGAGCGAGCAGAATTTCGACAGCCATCGGGTGAAGGACCTTCTCGGGAATCAGGCCTCCGCCGAATGGAATCCGCGAGGCTGTTCAAATGGGTTCACGTTTCAGCGCCGTGTCTACGGCTCCTACCGATTGCGCCACCCCATCATCCGGAAAGGATGGAAGCGATGGGCGGACGACGGCTTCCCTGAACTCGACGCGGCGAACAAGGCGAAATATTTTTTCAGCGCGCGCGGCCAGGACGAATTCGAAAAGATTTCCTGGGAGAAAGTGTACGACTACATCGCGAAGGCGATGGTCAAGATCGCGACCACCTACAGCGGCGAGGAAGGCAAGAAGCGCCTTTTGGCTCAGGGCTATCCGGAAGAAATGCTGACGCATTGGGAGGGGGCGGGCACTCGCACGTTCAAGATGCGCGGCGGGATGGGACTTCTCGGCGTGATCGGCAAGTACGGCATGTATCGGATGGCGAATCTGATGGCGGTGCTCGACGTTCATGTCCGGAAGGTGAACGAGAAAGATGCGAAAGGCGCGCGGGGGTGGTCGAACTACACCTGGCACGGCGATCAAGCACCGGGCTTCCCCTTTGTGCACGGCCTCCAGGCGTCGGACGTGGACTTCAACGAGCTGCGTCATACGCGTCTTCACATCCAGCTGGGCAAGAACATGATCGAGAACAAGCGAGCGGACAACCATTTTTTCACCGAAACCTTGGAGCGGGGAGGCAAGATCGTCGTGATCACGCCGGAGTACAGCCCCGCGACCACGCGCGCCGACTACTGGATTCCCGTGCGGCCGCAATCGGACGCGGCGCTGTTCCTCGGCATTACGAAAATACTGATCGACGAGAAGAAATACGACGAAGCGTTCGTGCGGAAGTTCACCGATTTCCCGGTGATCGTGCGAACCGACACGCTCCAGCGTTTGCGGGCCGGGGATGTCATCCCTGGCTACGCCCCGGGACTCTCGAAAGATGGCGCGAGTTTCAAACTCCACGGGCTGACGGCCGAGCAGTACGCGAAAATCGGCGATTACGTGGTCTACGACGAGTATTCGAAATCTCTCAAGGCCCTCACTCGGGATGATGTGGGGGATGAGATCGCGAAGAAAGGGCTGAAACCGGCGTTGGATTGGTCCGGTGAGGTCCACTTGACGGATGGCAAGAAAGTCCAGGCGGCCACGCTGCTGAATCTCTACAAGATCCATCTCAAGGACTACGACCTCGACTCCGTGGCCGAGATGACCGGCGCGCCCGCGACGTCCATCCGGCAGCTTGCCGAGGACATCGCCACGATCAAGCCCGCCGCCGTGCATCTGGGCGAGGGCATCAACCACTGGTTTCACGCGACGGAGGTCAATCGGGCGGCGTACCTTCCGATGATTCTCACCGGGAACATCGGCGTGCCGGGCGGCGGATGCCACACTTGGGCCGGAAACTACAAAGCCGCCATCTTCCAAGGCTCCGAGTGGAGCGGTCCCGGCTTCAAGGGCTGGGTCGCGGAAGATCCGTTCCATCCGAATCTCGACCCAAACGCGGACGGGAAGGACATCCACGCCCATGCGTACACCTATGATGAGGAGCCCGCGTACTGGAACTACGGGGACCGTCCGCTCGCGGTGGACACGCCCAAGCAGGGTCGGAAAATATTCACCGGCAAGACTCACCTTCCGTCGCCCACGAAACTCCTCTGGTTCACCAACGTGAACCTTTTCAACAACGCCAAGTGGGCCTACGAGATGCTCAAGAACGTCAACCCGAATATCGAGCTCATCATTTCGCAGGACATTGAGATGACCTCCACGGTGGAGTATTCGGACATCGCGCTGCCGGCGCATTCCTGGATGGAATTCACCGTGCATGAAATCACGGCTTCCTGTTCGAACCCTTTCCTCCAGATCTGGAAGGGCGGGATGCCGCCGGTCTTCGACACGAGAGACGACGTGGTGATCTACGCGGAGCTGTCGAAACGGCTCGGGGAGATCCTGAACGATGCGCGATTCCCCAACTATTGGAAGTTTGCGCTGGAGAAGCGAACCGATGTCTACATTCAGCGATTGCTGGACGCTTCCGCCACCACGCGCGGATACCAAGTATCGGACATCATGGCCGGGAAGTACGGCGAGCCGGGAGTGGCCCTTCTGCTTTTCCGGACCTATCCTCGCATCCCGTTCTGGGAGCAGATTCACGACTCGGTGCCGTTCTTCACGCCGACCGGGCGATTGCAGGCGTACAACGATGAGCCTGAAGTGATTGAGTACGGTGAGAACTTCGTGGTCCATCGTGAAGGTCCGGAGGCCACGCCGTATCTGCCGAATGTGATCGTGTCGTCCAATCCGCACATCCGCCCGGACGACTACGGCATCCCGGTGGACCACATGGGCTGGCATGAGCGGCAGGTCCGGAACATCAAGCTGCCCTGGAGCAAGGTGAAGAACACGAAAAATCCCCTGTGGGAACAGGGATTCCACTTCTACTGCCTGACTCCCAAAACGCGCCACGCGACGCACTCCTCGTGGCAGGTCACCGACTGGCAGTTCATCTGGAACAATCAATTCGGCGATCCGTATCGGACGGACAAGCGCGCGCCAGGCGTTGGCGAGCACACGATCCACCTCAACCCCCAGGCCGCGCGGGATCTGGGCGTGGAAGACGGCGACTACGTGTACGTGGACGCCAATCCGGCCGATCGGCCGTACGTGGGCTGGAAGAAAGACGATCCGTTCTACAAAGTCTCGCGGCTCATGCTCCGGGTCAAATTCAATCCCGCGTATCCTTATCACATCGTCATGATGAAGCACGGGCCGTTCATCGCGACCGAAAGAAGCGTGAAGGCCCACGAGACGCGGCCGGATGGCCGGGCGCTGTCCGCGGGGACGGGCTACCAATCCAGTTTCCGTTACGGTTCGCAACAGTCCCTTACCCGCGGGTGGCTCATGCCGATGCACCAGCTCGACAGTCTGTTCCACAAGGCCAAGGTGCGGATGGGGTTCCTGTTCGGATTTGAGGCGGACAACCACGGTGTCAATACCACACCGAAGGAGACACTGGTGAAGGTTACCAAGGCCGAGACGGGGAACTTCGCACCCGCGAAGTCCGGTCGGGCCCCCGCGCAGGAAGACCCCTTCATGCAGGCCTACCTGGCCGGGGATCTGATCAAGATCGCATGAGGTATCGCCATGGCCTATGACGAGTTCGATGAAAGCGACCCCATGGAGTTCCAGGCGGTTTCCATTCCCGGCGACCCCGCCGTGATGGCTCGCGCCTTCATCGAGGAGTATGCGCTCGCGGGGATGGGGCCGGAGCGGATCCTGATGCTGTTCAAAACGCCTTTCTATCACGGGACGCACAGGCTCTACGGACAGCTCGGAGAGGGGTTTATCCGGAAGGAGATCCGGGCGGTTTTTAGAAGTGAGGTTTGCTCATGAGCAACGTCTACAACTGGCATCTCGGCCGCGAGATGTCCTATCCCTACGAGGAACGCCACCCGAAATGGCAATTCGCCGCCGTATTCAACACCAACCGATGCATCGCCTGCCAGACCTGCTCGATGGCCTGCAAGTCAACGTGGACGGCCGGTGAGGGCCAGGAGTACATGTGGTGGAATAACGTCGAGACGAAACCGTACGGCGGATATCCGCAGGGATGGGACGTGAAGGTGCTCAAGCTTCTGGCGGAGGAGCATCGGCGGCAGGAGCGCGAAATGATGTGGGAGGGAAAACCGGATGGAGCGCGTGCTCCCTACGGAATGTACAAGGGAATGACCATTTTCGAGGCAGCGGAGAAGGGATACCCGCAGGAGGGCGAGCGGGTGGCGGTGGGCTATCTGCCCACGGAAGCCGAGTGGCGTCATCCCAACATCTACGAAGACACCGCCGTGGGCGCGCAAGGGAAGAAGGGTCGACTCAGCTACTCCGGCGACGCGACGCTCCCGGAGCACAAAGTCTGGTTCTTCTACCTTCAAAGGCTCTGCAACCACTGCACCTATCCCGCCTGCGTGGCGGCGTGTCCGCGGAAGGCCATCTACAAACGCGAAGAGGACGGGATCGTCCTCATCGATCAATCGCGATGTCGCGGCTACAAGAAGTGCATGGAGGCGTGTCCCTACAAGAAGCCCATGTACCGGGCCGCGACCCGCGTCACCGAGAAATGCATTGCCTGCTATCCGCGAGTGGAAGGGAAAGATCCGATGGCGAAGGGCGAACCCATGGAGACGCGCTGCATGAGCGCGTGCGTCGGGAAGATCCGGCTCCAAGGTCTGGTGCCCATCGCGGAGAACGGCCAGTGGAAAGAAGAGCGCAAGAACCCGCTCTACTTCCTCACACGCGTCGAACAGGTGGCCCTCCCGCTCTATCCGCAGTTGGGAACGGAGCCCAACATCTACTACATCCCGCCCCGATGGGTGCCGCGGCAGCACCTCCGCCAAATGTTCGGTCCGGGCGTGGATGACGCGATCGAACGGTACACCCATCCTTCACGGGAACTCCTGGCCGTGCTCCAACTCTTCAAGGCGACCAACAAGATTCTGTTCAGCTACGAGATCAAAGACGGCCCGAAAGTCTCGGAGATCATGCTGAACGGTCGCAAGCACGAGATTTACAAGGACGTCGCCATCGGCTACGGCCGGGACGGCCAAGAGCTCGCCCGAGTCAGTGTGGAAGAGGATGTGATCGAGCGGCCGAAGCAATATCTGAATTCGATATGAAGCCGGGCGCGGGAATGGAGCCGATGCGGGAGCCGGAGGAGATTCTGAACCGAGTTCGGAATGGCATCACGGTTTGTCAACCTGCGCTGGTCTCAGGGTCTCCCGCGGAAAAGGCCCTCTGCCGCGCCTCCTTCTACCGTCTCCTCGCCGCCGGATACGCCTGCCCGAACGGTGATCCCCTGTTTCTGGAAGAAGCCATGGAAGCGGCACCGCTTGTTGGGTCGGTTGAGGTCGAGCGATTGACCGGCGAATTGGCGGACCTGCCCGCCGAAGCCGGGAACTCCCGGGTGGACGCCCACGCGAGACTCTTTGGGTTCGGAGGGGCGGGCGAGATCAGCCTCTATGAAACAGAACATGTCGGCCAGGAGATCTTCAGGAAATCGAGGGATTTGGCGGATATCACCGGCTTCTACCGCGCATTCGGAATGGAGATCAATTCATCGGATCGGGAGCGGGTGGATCATCTTTCCGTGGAGGCCGAATTCCTATCGTGGTTGTGCGCCAAGCAGGCCGTCGCCCTTTTCGATGGGATGATCGAGGAAGCGGGCGTGTGTCGTGAGGCGGAAGCCCGGTTCTTGAAAGATCATTTTCTTCGGTGGGTGCCGGGGCTGGCGGCGAGGATCGCCGGGAGGTCCGACGGCTTTTATCGAACCCTGAGCCTGCTCACGGTTGCGTTCTTGAGCGTTGTTTCAAAGGAGGAGGAGGCGTCGTGAATTCGGTTGTCGTTTGTGCTTTGTCCATTCTTGCCGCAACGGGCGGTTCGGAGAGAGCGGCCGCCGATCCGGGTGCCCTCGTGTATGCGGAACGGTGTGCGATCTGCCATGGTCAGAAAGGGCAGGGAGACGGGGCTGCCGCCCGTTTTCTATACCCGAAGCCGAGAGACTTCACGAAGGGGCTGTTCAAGTTCCGTTCGACGCCCGAGGGCTCGCTGCCGTCGGATGACGATCTTTTGCGCACCATTTCGAGCGGGCTCCCGGGGTCCGCCATGCCGTCGTTCACCGACCTATCGCAGGATCAGAAAATGTCCGCGATTCGAGTTGTGAAGTCCTTCTCGCCGAAGTTCTCATCGCAGACCCCCAAGCCGCCGATTGCGGTCGACTCCCCTCCGGCCGCTTCTCCAAAGCTCGTGGCTCAAGGCAAGCAGCTTTTCGCGGATCTGGACTGTGTGAAATGCCACGGCAAGGCCGGTCTGGGGGATGGTCCTTCGGCCGCGACTCTCAAAGACGATTGGGGATTCGCGATTCGACCTCGCGATCTCACACGAGGGGTCTACAAAGGGGGAGGAAGGGACGAGGATCTTTTTCGGCGCATCATGGGCGGGATTCAGGGCACGCCCATGCCGTCGTTTGCGGATTCCATCGAGGGGGCGGATCGGTGGGCGGTTGCTGCGTATGTGAAATCGCTTGCCGGGGCGGTCGCCGCATCGGTCGACACCGTCTCTGAAATCCAGGCTGGGAAAGTATCCGGTGAGATCGCCAAGGACCCAAGCGACTCCAGGTGGGAGTCCATTCCCGCGGCGAACGTGCGCCTTATGCCACTCTGGGAGCGCGGCAAGTCGATCAGTACTGCGGCCGTTCGGGCCATGCACAACGGAAAAGAACTGGCGATTCAAGTGGAGTGGGAAGATTCCGAAGTGGCGAGCAACTTTGTGTCTCCGGAGCAGTTTGTTGATGCCGCCGCGATCCAGTTCCCCGTTGGAGCCGGTCTGCCTTCGTTCACGATGGGTGAGGCCGGCAAACCGGTGAACGTGTGGTACTGGCGGGCGGACCGGGAGGTGAACGCGGCGCCGATCACCACAGTGTCGGCGCATCCCAACGTGGCCGAGGACCAGAGGGTGAATCGTGATCCGGTCTACTACACCGGAGCGGCGGTCGGGAACCCGGTATCACTTCCTTCCACGGTGGAAGAATTGAATGCGGAGGGTTTTGGAACACTTACAACTCAGCCGAAAGCGCAACAGAGCGTCAAGGGTGGGGGGGCTTGGATCGAAGGGAGATGGGTGGTCGTCTTCACGCGAGCGCTCGGCAAGACGAGTGCGGCCGATGCGACGCTCAAGGCGGGCGGCCACACGCCGGTCGCGTTTGCTATCTGGGACGGCACTCAGCGCGACCGCAACGGCCAAAAGGCCGTCACGAACTGGCTGACCCTTCGCTTGGCGAAATAATTCCGATTCGCATCAGGCTGTGCTTGACAACGCGCTGGACCCGTAGCCGCAGGCTTCAGCCTGCGTCCGAAGGCCCACCCGTCAACCCGCCGCGGCGGGTAAAGGGTGCGACTACCAAGAGATGCGCCCCGGCAATGATGGGTTTTTAAACAGAGCCTAACCCGGTCTCCGGCCAACAGCTTGGACTGTGGTATAGTTCCCACGTTTGAAGCCGTCGCCTTCCGCCGTCCGCGGTGCGATGGGCGTCGATCCATGCGGGGGCAGGTCTCTTGGTCTATTCGATTCTGCTTGCACTCGTATTTCCGCAAGAATCTGGATCTGCTGGAAGCGGAACAGGGCCGGGGAAAAGATCGCATCTACGAACGATTGTCACATGCAGCCGCGGTCGCTCCTGGGACGCACCCTTTCCCAAGGCCGAACCAACCGTCGCTTCCACTGCTTTACGCTCCGCGATTCGGAGAGTAGGATCAGATGATGAGCAAGCCGATACGGGAGGTCACCATCCAGACCTTGGATGAGAAGGTGGCGCGTTTGCGGGCTGTCGTCGATTCCGGGTCCTTTTACAGCATCATTCGCGAGGACAGGATTCCTCCTACCCAAACGATCGCCCGTCAAACCATGCCCACCCAACTGAGGGTCGCCCAAGGTGGACAGATCAGGGTCGTCGGGGAAGTGCCGCTGTTCATTACGCTTGAAGGCAGGATGATTCGCGATTCCGCGCTTGTGACCCCCGATCTGGTTCAAGACATGCTGGTGGGAGCGAAGACCATGCAGGCTTGGGACATCAGTGTTCTGAACGACAACGGGGAGACCACCGTTCGCGTCGGCCTCGACATGCGCGACCCCGACATCACCGAAGTCGATTGAGCGTGTCCGTGTTCAGGATCCGGCATCCAGTCAGTTTGGATCTTTTCCGGTTTGTCATCACCCATGCCTGACCCTGGGCACTTGGGCACTCCTAAATGAAACGCGAAGTAATCGTTGGAGCATTTCTGTTTTTGGTGGCAGGTGGATACATTTTGTCTAGCTCAACGCTTCCGACCCAATCAGCATGGAGCCTTGCCGGTCGAGGTCGATACAGTGGGAAGGCAACAACCGAGTTGGTGCGAATACTGGAAAACAAGGTACCACAAGAACGTGTCGATGGAGATTGGGTAGCGCACGACCTATTTACAATCCACACCCCCGAGGCGGAAGCCGCTCTGAAGAAGATACTGGTCTCCGATAAGTTCAACGCGACGAACGGGTTCACTTACGCGCTTAACGGGAAACTCAAGGACTGGGAGAAGGATGCGTTCATTAGTCAATACGTGCTGAGGTCCACCTCGACTGAGCTTGTGCTTAGCGCAATTGTAGAGGAGGAAACAACTGGAAACGGTCAGCAATTTGTTTTCGGCGTCACCCTGCACAACCAGTCGAAGAACCCTCTGAACTTGTACGGCGGACTGTCACTCGCCGTTCGGTCAAACATAGGACACTTCAGAAGGCATTTTCAATATATTTACTTTGAGCAGCTTTCAGCGCTCGACTCCGATCCAGCGAGTCACGAACTCGCGGTGAATGACAAGAGGCGGTTTGAGGTTCATTGTGCCGCTCGTCGGGTCAGTGCGCCGAAGGGCGTCGCCCTGAGTGATTCGTTCTTCAACAGTCAGGGTCTATTCTTGTACGAGAACCCCGGCGTCCTCGCCCATTCCCTTGGACAGCCCGGAACATTCCAAGTCTACTTCATGTATGAACTGACTTGGAGGCTCTCGGAGTATTTCAGGTCAAGATTAGTCGGAAAGGAAATCTGGACCGGAAGAGTGGTATCGAAGCCCGTTGATATTGTGGTAAGGCCCGTGTTATGAGCCGGACTCTTCGCATGCCCGAGGTCAGGCCTGTGGCAGCGGGAAGGCGGTGGGGTCAGGCTTCACTTATTGACTTATCTACAGGGGATCGCTTCTAAGAATGGAAGCGTTTGCGCGGCAGTTTCCCCTGCATGGGTCATGAGGGTCAGGCATGGGGGTTGACGCTTTGGAGCGGAACGGTCACTCCTTCGCGGCCGGTTTGGTTCCGATCAGGTAGGAAACGGAGCCGCCAAGAACATCGATGCGACGGACGCGCGGGAAGCTGGCCTCGCGCCGGTCCAGGTGCAAAACATGGCCTGATGCGGTACGACAGGTCAGATGGAGCGCGACATACTGCGCCGGGCCTTGGATTCCGATTCGTACGAATGGCGCAAGCATGCCCTGCAAAGGATGGCACAAAGGTCGATTTCCCAACCGGAGGTCGTTTCCATATTGCGAGACGGCGAGATTATTGAGGAGTACCCCGAATCCAAGCCGTTCCCCTCAGCTCTTTTTCTCGGAAGGCCGGCGGGCCGGGGTTTACATGTTGTGGCGGCTCTGGATTCGGCGGCGCCTTGGGCGTATATTGTTACCGTGTACGAACCCGATATCGAGCACTTTGAGGCCGATTTGAGAACCAGGCGAAAGAGATGAGGAAGATCCGTTCGCCGCGACCCTGCCCCTTGTGCGGGGGTGAAAAGGAATCGGGTCACACCACCTACACGGTCGACTATGGCGCCGGCGTGATTGTAGTTCGGGGAGTTCCTGCAACGATTTGCAGCCAGTGCGGGGAAGAGTGGATCGACGCCAAGACGGCTCGGCAACTGGAGCAATCGGTCTCGGAAGCCAAGAAAAAGAAGCCTCAGCTTGAGGTCATAGGCTTGTAAGGATCCCGCGATCGGCGGTCCTTCAGGCGGGAGATGGCTACGCCTTGACCGCCGGTTTGGTCCCGATTAAGTAGGAGACGGATCCGCCGAGAACATCGACGCGACGGACGCGCGGGAAGCCGGCTTCGCGCATGAGGGCCACGATTTCGTTCAGCGTGGGCGTCTGCCCACCTTGATTGAAGAAGAGATCCATTGCGGCCTGAACGGCCGATCCGCGGGGAGTGAGCTTGTCGTCATTCAGAATCGGTTCCCACACCACCGCGCGTCCACCCGGCTTCAAGCTTTGGAAAGCCTTGCCCAGAAACTTCTTGCCAAATTCAGAGAGCGGTTTGAGCGAAAGTTTCCGCGTGAGAAAAACCATGTCGTAGCCCTCGCCGGTATCGTCCCAGGTGTCTTTCCACGGGTCCCCGGAGTGGCGGTGGAAGCTATCGACTCTCGACGTGGCGATGCCATGGTCTTTCATGATGTCCGGGATCTCATCGACGAGGTGCGGCAGACAGGCGAACACCACCTGCGCCTTTGGATTCGCTTCCAGGAGTGCGGCCGCAAAGCTGACTCCGGCGGAACCGACGATGAATCGGCGCACACCCGAGACATCCACTCTCTCCATGAACGCCCTGTGCGCGGATCGGAGCTGAGCATTGACGACGTGTATGTAACCCCGGCTCGTGGGATTCTTCCGGTCGAAAATGTCCATTGCCTTCGGGCTCTTCCCGGTCCTGAGAGTGTCCGCAAGGTCCATGAAGGAAGTCCAGGACTGGCTGAGAAGCGCGAGGACGGGAGCCAAGCTGTACGGCGAATGTCCAACCAGAAACGTGCGGGAGAATTCACTCAAGTCGTAGGTGCCTTTCCCATCCCTTTGGAGATATCCCATGGCGGTCAGGGCATTGAGAAACGGTTCGAGGGCTCGACGATTCAGTTTGAACTTCCGTGCCAGAGCCTCCACCGACCCGCCTTCCGCCGGAAATCGCTCGAAAATCTTTGACCTGAAAGCCGTGATCAGGAGAACGGTGGATTGGACTCCGCCGATTTGTTGCCCGAAGCGACGGAGGGCGCGCATGTGGGGCATGTACGTGAACAGATCATCCGCCTGCATCGAGGCGAGCAGGCCCACGCTGCGCAACGCCTTTCTACCGGGATCGGGTAGGGGAAAACGGGCGATCTGCTCCGCTAGTCCCGCAATCTGGCCGGCCACGGTTTGTGAGCCACCATTCGTAAACGGCGGTTTGATTTTTCGGATTCGATCGAGGACGTCGGCTGCTGGATGGGTCATGGGTGATTCCTCCCTTTGGCCGCTACCATAGCGAAGACGGGCATTGGCGACAAGCCGAATGCGCGGAGAGGGCAGGCCATCGGGTTCGCGTATCGCTCAAGGGTGACCTACGATGTCCGCAAAGATCCGCCTACAACCAGGAGATCTCCGGCTCCTTCCGGTCGGACGGCTGATCGTAAGCCGTTCCCTGCCAAGGATATCCGAGCGTGGACACCGAAGCGATCGTCCACCCGCGCGGCACGCGCAGCTTCTTCATCATATTGGGAGAATACTTGATGAACTTGGCGAATCCAATCCAGCAGCTCCCGAGGCCCATGGCATGGGCGGCTAGGGCGAGGTTCTGTGTGGCGGCGGAACAGTCCTCCAGCCAAGTCTGGGCGCGTTTATTTCCCAGAATGAGGATGAGGACCGGCGCCTTGTGATACGTGTCGGCCGATTTCGATTCGCAGATTGAGCGCATCCCTTGGAGGATTCTTGGGTCCATCGTCTTGAAGAGTCCGGGATCGAAGATCCTGAAGAGAAGCTTGAGAAATCGCCACCTAAACTCTTTTCGCGTGAATGTTTTCAGGCAGAGGTCCATGCCCTTGAGGGTAACGGCCCGGATCTTGTCGATCATCTCCGTATCGCGGACGACGACAAACTTCCACGGTTGGGCGTTCATGCCGGACGGCGCCCAGTGGGCGAGATCGATGATCTTGCGGATAGTTTCTTCGGGAACGGGCGTTCTTTCGTAGAGGCGAACGCTCCGCCGGCTTCGGATGAGGCGCCCGATTTCCTCGACGGGGTAGGGGTGGAGTACTGCGGCGTCACCCTGAGCGGAGCGAAGGGTCTGTATGGGTGCGGTGTCGAGATTCTTCGCTTCGCTCAGAATGACCCCCGACGGTGAGACGACGCCCCTTTTCGTCACGCTCTGTCGGAAACGAGTTTTCGTTTCGCCTGAGACAACCCAGTGTACGGGGGGTAATTGTTCAGAGGGGCATATCCGATCGGCGGCGCGCCGGTGATGATGCGGTTCTGACCCCTGACCTCGATGGCGCCGGGCGAGCAACTCACCTTGCAATTGCGGCAGCCAATGCAGATGTTCGGAAGCCGCGCGACTTTCCGGTCGACGATCTTGAGGACGCCCATGGGGCAGGTGCGAGTACAGTTGGCGCACAAGTCGCACTTCGAGTGGTCAATGATTACGTCGGGACTCTCAATTTGGCCATCGAGGATCAGCATGGGTCAGGCCAACCTGTGCACGTTTGGACCCGACGGGCTGAACGTGGATTTCAGGAACTCGTCCTTTGGCTTCTCCGACGGGGTCTTCGGAATCTCGGATAGGATTTGGACGTAGGTCGGGATGAAGTTTGTCGGGAGGGAAGCCCTGCATCTCTCTCGAATTGCGGTGGGGAGGAGGGTGCGGCCATCATGAGTGGAAACGGCTGCCACGAGATCGACTTCGCCTGGTGCGCCGGAAGCCGCCGGAACGCCATAGACGTAAACCTCCGAAACCTCATCCAGCTCTCCGATGACTTTCTCAACGAAATCGGTCGGCACGAAATCGCCCTGCCGCCTAAGGCTTCGGCCCTTCCGATGATCGAAAAACATCCAGCCGTTCTCGTCCGCGTGCCCGATGTCGCCGCTTCTCAGCCATCCTCCGCGGGTCTTGTCCTTCGAGGCTTCAGGATTGCGCAGGTAGTCCACCTGCGTCGGCCCGAGCTTCATCCGCGACACGATTTCGCCCTGCACGCCGGCCGGCACGTCGCGATCGTTGTCATCTACAATCCGGAAATCGATGATGCCGGGGATGCGTTTCTTTCCGAAGGTTCCGTGCGGTCCTTCTCCAATCGGCCGGAACGTGAATCCCCCTTCCACGCTTGCGTACCATTCCAGAATGTTCAAGTTGAATCGTTGTTCGAAATCCTCCCAGGCGAGAAGGAGGTGATGCCGTAGCGCCGGGTGACATCCCAGATGCGTTTCTTCGTGAATCTGCGGCTGATCACGGCGGGGATGCCGAGTTCGAGGGCGGGGTAGACGGTTACGCCCTGCGAGTTACCGTGGGAGAGTGAAAGGCCGGTGTAGAGGATGTCCGATCGGCGATATCCGAAGAAATGGCCGAGCATGGACATGAAGAAAAAGCGGACATTCGGTTGCACGACCCCTTTCGGATTCCCGGTGGTGCCGGAGGTGTAAATGATCTGGAAGGGTGCCCACATATCTTTGGCGCGATCCTGGGGATCGAGACCCTTGGCGCTGTTCAGGATCGGTAGAACGGGTGGGAACCCCGTGGAGCCGGGCGGCCGTTCCGATTCGATGACGAAGGTATGCTTGATGGCCGGAACTTTGGGAAGAACTTCCTTGGCTTCCGAATCAAGGTTGTCGGCGAAGATGAGCAGTTTCGACTGGCTGTGATCGAGGATGTAGGTGAGCAGGTCGCCTCGATTTCGTGGGTCGATCGGGACGGCAACCGTGCCCGTGAGGGACGCGGCGGCGAAGGCGTACAGCATCTCCGGGTAGTTTTGTGAAAAGACGGCGAAGCGGTCGCCTGGCTTGAGACCGCGGGCGAGGAGTTCATGCGCCAAGGCGTGAGACCGCTGGTTCAGCTGACGCCGAGTGATGCGTTCTTCCGGGTGGTCCCCGTTTTCGAAGATGTACGCGATCGCATCGGGGGACTTGCGCGCTTCCATCTCGATCCGGTGGCCGAGGATCGCCGGGTTTAGAGGGGAGAGGGCCGCGCGGACACGTCCCGTCAGCATCCGCCGGACGACGGTGAGGGTGGCGAGGGTGTACACGTTTCCGAGGCGTGTCACACGCTGAGTATGTGCACGGCCATCGCGGCGGCTTCGTTCCCGAGCGCGCCTCCGCCGTTCTGGGTGAGGCCGACATTGGCGCCCGCGACCTGCCGATCGCCGGCCTCGCCTCTGAGTTGCCACACGACCTCCGAGATCTGGGCGATGCCCGTGGCGCCGACCGGATGGCCTTTGGAGCAGAGTCCTCCGCTTGTGTTCACCGGAATTCGCCCTCCGAGCGTTGTGGCTCCTTCATCCACGAGCCGGCCTCCTTCACCTTCAGCACATAGCCCGAGTTCTTCGTAGGCGAGAAGCTCGGCGGTGGAAGTGGCATCGTGAACCTCGGCGACGCTGATCTCCTTGGGGCCCAGGCCGGCGATTTCGTAAGCCTTCCGCGCGGCCCGTTCGACGATGCCCGGCTCTCCGAACGATCGATCTTTCCCCGAAACGAGCACCGAAGCACGAACGTGGATGGGCTTCGTGGTGAATCGCCTGGCCGTGGCTTCATCGCAGACGATCGCGGCGGCGGCGCCGTCGCCGATGGGCGACGTCATCATCCGCGTGAGCGGCTCGACGACGGGAGGAGAGCCCATGACTTCATCGACAGTCACGCGCTCCCGGTACTGGGCGTGTGGGTTGAGGCTTCCGTGGTAATGGTTCTTCACCGCGATCTTCGCAAAGTGTTCTTTCTTTGTGCCGAATCGATCCATGTGCATCCGGGCGACCATCGCGTAGAAGTCCATGAACAGGCTCCGCTGTGATCCCGCCTCACCGGGCGCGGGTTTGTCGGACGAGGCCTTCAGGGCTTCGGCGATTTGCGCCATCATTTCGACATCCACCGCGCTGCCCAGAGCGCGAAAGGATTTCTTCTTGTCCTCATCATAAAGCTTCTCCACCCCGAGGGCGAGGGCGACATCGATCATCCCCGAAGCCACGGCCATCCAGCCGAGGTGGAACGCCGTCGAAGAGCTGGCGCATGCGTTTTCGGCGTTGACGATGGGGATCGCCTCGATGCCGAGGGGTCTGAGGAGTACTTGGCCACGTATGCATTCTTGTCCGGACATGAGGCCGGCCATCGCGTTGCCGACGTAGGCGGCTTGGAGTGCGCCCTTGTCCATTCCGGCATTCTTGAGCGCACTCTCCACGGCCTCGCGGGCGAGGTCTTTCAGAGAACGGTCGGGAAATTTCCCGAAGTGAGTCATGCCGACTCCGACGACCATCACTTTTCTCATGAATCCTCCCACGATTCGGCAATTCTCATTCGCTGGATTTGGTTGGTGCCTTCATAAATCTGAGTGAGCTTTACGTCACGGAACGCCTTCTCGACTCCTGCCGCCGCTGTGACGCCGCTCTCCCCAAGGAGATCGATGACACGAGAACAGACCTCCATGGAGACGTCGCTGGCAAAGCATTTCGACATGGCCGACAAGGCCGGATCGGGCGGGAAAGTTGAGGCGGCCCTCCAGACGAGAGTCCGGGCGGCCTCGATCTTCATGGCGAGATCGGCCAGTTCGTACTTCAAACTGCGATCGGCCATGCCTCCCGACGTTCGCGCGATCGCCATGGCCTTCTCGAAGGCGAATCGCGCCGACCCGAGCGCAATTGCGCCCACGGCGGGGCGTGAGAGGTCCAAAGTCTGGTGATTCAGGCGCCATCCCTCGCCTTCGGCGCCTACGCGGTGATCCTCCGGAATGTGCACATCTTCCAAGATCAGCTCGGCCGCCGGACTGGCGCGCTGCCCCATCTTGTGTTCGACGCGGCCGATGGAAAACCCCTTGGAGTCGGTGGGGACGACGAATGCCGTCCACGAGGAGATTCCCTTCTCTTTGTCGAGGGCGGCGAAGACCGTGACGTGCGTCGCCAGGTTCCCCCCCGAGATGAAACATTTGCATCCGTTCAAAACGTACCCACCGTTCTCGCGACGGGCAAACGTCGACAGTTTCGCCTTGCGGCTGCCTTCGGTGTCCTCAACATCGGAGCCCGCGGACGGCTCGGTGATGGCGAAGGCGAAGAGGGCAGGCCGTTCCGTGCGCGACCGCTCCGCCACGAGCCGAAGGAATTTCTTGAGGATGCGTGGATCGAACGAGATGAACAACGGGAGCAGCCCGAGCGTATGTGCGCCGAACAGGACGCAGACGCCGGGACAGACCGCCGCGATCTCTTCCGTGAAAACGGCGGCCTTGAGGAGTCCGAAACGGAAGAAGTCGATCATGCTCAAATCGCCTCCGTACCGTTTCGGTACCAGCATCGTCAGCCAACCGGCGTGGCCGGCTTTTCGGATCAGTTCGAGTTGCAACGCGTCGGTGGGATGACGGTCCAGCTCTGGAACATGCGGCGCGATCTCCTTGTCCAGCCAGATTCGCAATTCGGTCCGGAACCGCTCCAATGCCTTCGGTGTTTTCAGGGGGTCGCGCAGCCCGGGTTTCGAGAAGAGTTTCTTCCCAAGCCAGTTGTAGAAGTCAGTTGCCATGGTGGTCTTCGTCCAGCCGGGCCCCGGCCCGATCGACCAGATTGCGGTTGGATCGGCCGATGATGCAGAGCGTCTTGGCGTCCCGCAGTCGTTTTTCCAGCCCATAGTCCTCCATGTAGCCGTATCCGCCGAGGACTTGAATCGCCTCCGAGCAAATCTGTTCAGCCGATTGGGTGGCGAACGCCTTGGCGAGTCCGGCTTGGACCGGATCCCTCGATTCGATGGCCTTGTCGACCAAAGCGCGTGTGGCTGCATTCAGCATGGTCATCCGACCGAGCATCGTCCGAATGACCGGATGATCGATGATCAGACCGCATCCCTGGTATCGGCTCCGGGCGTAGTCCGTTGCTTCACGGATGGCCGATTCCGCATTGGAGGCGGCGACGGCGGCCAGCCAAGGGAGGGAAATCGCCTCGGTGGAGCGGGCAAGGGCGCGCGCCGACGAAATGTCGAGCGTCAGGATCGAACTCTTCTCCTGCCGGTCGTTCTCGGCCCCGAAATCTCCAAAGCGGCAGGCACGCAGCCCCAGCAATCCATCCGTCGAATCCTGCGTGAGGAGGGGGAGCAGGCTGAAGGATCCGGTTGTTCCGCTCTCGGAGTAGTCCACCGCCTGGATCGACGCCGTGGAGCCGAAGGAGCGGTGCGGGACTCCCGGCGCCAATCCCGCGGAACTGCATGCTGTGAGCTCCGTCCTGTTAATGGATTGGCCCGATAGCCAGAAGGGGAGGCAGCCGGAGTAATGCGACCAGAGTGCCGCGGCGACCCCCGGACACGTTGCCGCGATTTCCCGAAGAATCGCGGCGATCAATCCCGGGCTCGAGGGATCCGCAGCGTCAAACGGAGGATCGAGGAGCCCGTTGGCGCCAAGTTGGGAGGATATCTCGCCCCACGCCCGCGCGGATTGATCCGAGTCGAATGCTCGCAATTGTGGAAGGATCACGGACTGGGCCAGCCGGCGCGCTGTGGCCCCGACTTGGACGAGTAGATCAGCGGAATCGGGGAGTCGGGAAATCGGCGTGGCGCTCACGATTGCTCACCTCCGAAGTGTCGTTCAATATCCGTCAGCACCGCGGAGACGATGGCACCCAGCACGCCGGATTCCAGCGTGGGAAACCGGTCGAGGAGGGCCCGGACGGGCCAGCCGAGATAGCGCACCTCGCCGCCGAGACCGAACGTGACGATCGAGGACCCGTGACCATCGGCCATGAGTCCCCAGTATCCACGGAACTTCTGCGAAGAGCCGTCCTTGAGTTCGAAGTCAATCCGACGTCCCGGATGCTCCATGACGTGCATGGTGAGGTCCACGCCGATCTTGATGAACGACACGTGCGCGCCGAACTTCATGCGGACTTCCGCGTGATGACCGTTCCGTTTGAGGAGCTTCTCGGCGGCGATGACGTGGAGGACGTCCGGGTGGCTTCCGTAGTCGGTGAGGAACTTCCAGATCTCCTCGGAGTTCGCCTGGGCGGAAACCGCGCCGCCGGATGCCGGCTCGACGCCGAGCCGACTTTTCAGGACGACCGGCCCGTGCTTGAGGGCGTTTCGGAGCGCCTTCGCCGACAGGATCTTGTGAACCTCGATCATTGTGTTTTCGTCATGGACCATGACCCATGACTCTTCGATAGTCGATCCGCGTGTCGCGATCGCTTTGTCCCGGTTGGAGAATGGCGGGGACGGGTCGGATGTGGCCATAGTCCCCGACCAATTCGATCGGATTGATCGGGCTGGGCAGCACGTTTCGGTAACCCATCCCGCCCTCGAACTGATAATTTTCCCAAGCGTGGTAGATCATGGCCTGCCCCGGCCGGACGGCGGGCGACGTTTTGGCCATGATCACGAACGATCCGATATCATTGCGCACGGTGACGCGGTCGCCATCGCGAACTCCCCGGCGCCGAGCATCGGCCCCGTTTACGTACATGACGGGAAGCCCGCGTTGGAGCCGGAGCATGGACGCATCCGAGCGCCAGGTAGAGTGGATGCTCCAGCGGGTGTGCCCGCCGGTCAACGTTACCGGGTAGTCACCCGCGGCTTTCGGTGGGTCCTTGTGCACCGGCAATTCCTCGCCGAGTTCCAGGTAGAGGTCGTGGTCGATGTAGAACTGGACGCGGCCCGTGAGCGTGGGCCACGGCATTTTCTTCTCGGTAAACCACGTATGCGGGCTGATTGTTTCCCCCGGCTTGATATCACACGCGTTCCCCCAGTTTCCGGGGTTGCGCCCCAGCCCGGTGAAGCGCGCGTAGCCTTTCTCCTTCAGTTCCTTCCAACGCGTCTTGCCAAGGTTGGTCGAGGCGTTCACCACGTTCTCGGAAATCTTGTCCCCGCGGTCGGGTGGAAGATCGCCGCCGTCCGTCATCTCCCTAAACACCCGGTCGAGGCGGCGTTCGCGTCCCATTCGATCGACGTAGGGCTTCAGGCGCCGCTCGCGCGCGACCCTCTGGAGGTGTTTCGCCAGAGCACAGAAGATTTCCCATTCATCCTTGGCTTCGAAATACGACGTTGCCTTCTGTGTGATGTGGTCGAATGGAGCCAGAGAGTTGGTGTTCCCGCCGATGAGGGTCGTCTTTTCGTAGGCGGAGGCGACGGGGAGGACGAAATCGGAATACAAGGCCGTCGAACTCATCCGGAGCTCCGTGGATACGATGAGGTCGAGCTTCGGGAAGAAGTGCTCCAGAAGCTTGTGGGCGCTACGCACGCGCCGCAGCGGATTGCCCATGAGACTCCAGTAGACGTTGGGACGCTTCGGCGGTCGTGGATCGACCACCTGCCAATTCTTCTTCCAAGCCTCGCGGATGTATTCGTCCACGTCTTTCTTGAGATGCGGATCCCACTCGCGCGAGCGGCCGCTCACTTCCGCGAGCCCGCCGTGGACGTACCAGAAAAGCGTCGAGTTGGTCAGAAAGCGATCGTGGATATACGTTTCGCGCATCAGCTCGAGCACCGCGTCTCTCCAACCCCGGCCCTGCCGGATCATTTTATAGATGGCGGGGGAGTTTCGGAGCAGAATACGGGCGAGCCGTCCGGGTCGGGCCGAGAGGTACTGCGTGAATCCATCCGGCAGGAGGAAGGAGGCCGACACATAGCCGGCGCCCTTCCGGCCGAGATGCCCGCACAAAACGTAGATGAGAATCTGCGCCCGCATCATGAGATCGCCGTGGTAGAACTTCGAGATATTGCTGGTGCAGACGTTGGTGGCCGCCTTGGCATCCGCCATCATGTGGGCGAGCTTGCGAATCAGGTCCGGGGGGGTGCCGCAGATCCTGGATGCAGGCTCCGGATCGTAGGAACGGAGCATGTCCTTCAGAAGCTCGAAGGCCGGGCGGACCTTCACGCGGCCATGGAGAGTTTCGACTTCGAATTCCCCTTCAAGCGCGGGGAGGATCTTGCCGAGTTTCAGCGTATCCGTCCGCGCGGGGACCACGCTGCGACCGGTCAGGTCGAACAGGTGGAAGAGGGCGTCATCACCCCCACTCTTCATGTCCGATTCGCGCAGGAATTTGCGGTTGTCCATGCGCACGAGGAAGGGGAGATCGGTTTGCTCACGGATCAGATCGGCGTTGTATCGCTTCTCGGAAACAACCACGTGCGCCATGGAAAGGGCGAGAGCGGCATCGGTGCCGGGTTTCACGGGGACCCAGAGGTCCGTGTGGACGCTGGAGGGACTGAAGTCCGGGCAGACCGAGACGATTTTCGTGCCGTTGTAGCGGGCTTCGAGCAGGAAGTGCATGTTGGGGATCTGGGTGTAGACGGGATTCCCGCCCCACACGAGGATGAGGTCCGAATTGAACCAGTCGTCCGCCGACCGGTCGCATCCGGGGTGCCCATACGTAACGGCGGCGCCCTGCTGCTCGTCACCGATCTCGCAATTGATGTCCATGAACACGGTACCCATGTGGTCGGAGAGGAGCCAGGCGCTTGCAAAGGAGATCACGGAAACGGGATTGCCGCCGGGATCCCAGACGACGGAATCCGGGCCGTCCTTCTGGATCGAGTCGACGATCCGCTCCGCGATTTCACCGAGCGCTTCATCCCATGAAACCCTCTGCCATTTGCCGTTCCCCCTGGGCCCCACGCGTTTCAAGGGATATTTGAGGCGGCTCGGGTTGATCATCATGGCCGCGTAGCAGGCGCCCTTGTTGCAGCCACGGGGATTGAAATCCGGAACCTGATCGTTCGTTTGCGGATAGTCGGCTACCTGTTCTTCGCGAAGGACCACGCCGTCTTTGACATACAGGTGGAAGAGGCAATTCTGTTGGTACCAGCAGTTGAGGTTGTGAGTGCTTTTGACGACGGAATCCCACGTCCAACTCTGACGGTAGAGGTCTTGGTAGCCGGAATAGGATCGTGGCTCGTGGTTCGTCGCTCGTGGCTCGTGAGGAGTGGGCTTCGAACATGAGGGGAGGAAATGGGGGAGGCTGAGGGCGAGAGACCCGGTTCCGGTGATCTCGAGAAATTGCCTGCGGGAAACGAGTCCCATGCTAGACCTTCCGGATTTCCACGCGCGTGTCGCGATCGAACTGGCCGGGGGAGAGCATGGCGGACATGGGGCGCAGTTGAAGTTGCCCCCCCGCGAGTTCGACGGGATTGATGGGCGAGGGAATCAGATTTTGGAAACCGTCGCCGTTCTTGAATTGGAAGTTCTCCCAGGCGTGATAGATGATGATCTGTCCTGGTCGCAGGCTGGGTGAGACTTTCGCGTGAATCCGAAATCGGTTGAGGTCGTTGCGGACTTCGATTTCGTCCCCGTCGCGGATTCCGCGGTGGTGCGCATCCGTCGAGCTGAGGTAGGCGACGGGCACTCCCCGCTGGAGCCTGAGCATGTACGCATTGTCCCGCCACGCCGCGTGGATGCTCCATCGCGTGTGGCCCCCACCGAGCATGAGCGGGTACGTTCCCCCCGCGGTCGGGGGATCCTTCTGGACGGGCAGTTCTTCGCCCAGTTCCAGGTACAGGGGATGATCTTGATAGAACTGAATTCGCCTTGTAGCGGTGGAGTAGGGGATCTTCTTCTCCGTATGATGCGTGAAGGGCGTGATCGTTTCATTCGGTTTGATATCGCAGGCGTTGCCATTGGAGAGAATCCCGTTCCCGGGGGAGGTAAATCGGGCGAACCCTTTCTTCTTGAGTTCTTCCCATTCGATTCCGCCGAGATTGGTGCTTTTCTTGATGAGGAGGCCGGCCAGGGCGTCGTCGCCCCCTTCGTCGAACCGGCCGCCGGCCGAGACTTCATCATAGGCGGTTTCGAAGTGGCGCGTTTTTCCCCACCGGTCCTTGAATGTCTCGAGACCTCGCTCGCGTGCGCGGTCCCGGATCTTCTTCGCGATGAGCAGGCAGATCTCCCAGTCTGAACGGGCCTCGAAGAACTGCGTCATCTTGGAACCGACGTGGATGAAAGGCGTGAGCGGAGTAACCCATTTGTGTTCCGTCTTCTCGTACCAGCCGGCTGCGGGCAGGACGATGTCCGCCCATTGGGTGGTGGAGGTCATTCTCCAATCAATCGCGACGAACTTGTGGAGCTTCGGCAAGAGCGTCTTGTTGAGAAACGTGTAGGCTCGGAGGCGCCGCCAGATGTTGCCGCCGTAGGTGAAGAGGACGCGGGGCTTTTTGTTGACCGGCGGCCAGATGGACTGCCATTTTTCCTTGAACGATTCGTGGAGGAAGTCGCCGAGGTCGCGCTTCATGGCCGGGTCCCACTCGCGGGATCGTCCGCTGGCTTCGATCACACCCCCGTGTATCGCCCAGAAAAGGGTGCCGGAAGTCAGGAGCCCTTTTTCGTGCAGACCTTCGCGGGCAAGCTCGTACACGACCATTTCCTTCGTGTAGTCCTCGGTGAACCGCTTCTTGATGGCGGAAGGCAGGATCGCTCCGTTGAGGGCAAGGATCTGCTTGGCGCCTTCAAGGGAGTAGGGAGTCATGAGGAACTTCTCGATGCCGTCCTGGTAGATGAACGGAAAGGCCGAGTATCCGCCGCCCTTCCTGCCGATGTGTCCGCAAAGGGAGAGAAGGAGGATGATCGAACGTTCGACGAGGTTGCCGTGATAATATTTTCCGAAATTGCTGCTCGTGACGTTGCAGACCGCTTCGGCCCTGGCGATGTCTCGCGCGAGCGCGGTGATCCGGGTGGCGGGGATGCCGGTCGTTTTCTCGACGGACTCGGCTCCGTATCCGCGGAGTGTCTCCTTTAGAAGATCGAAGACCGGGCGCACGCGGACAGCGCCAGCCGGGGTCTGAACCACGTGCGAACCGGAAAGGGAGGGGACGACCTTGCCCCACTTGAGCCGGCGTCTCGGGGCTTTTCGCAGGGACTGGGAGGTCTCGTCCCAGACGTAAAACTTCTCCGCTCCGACGCGTTCCTTCTCTGAGGCGGCCGATCGATCGGTTTCAGGCTTGAAGTCGCTATCGCGAAGGAACCGGCGGGTGTCCTCTCTCACCAAGAGGGGGAGGTCCGTTTGCTCGCGGATGAAATCGGCGTTCTGCAAGTTCTCATCGATGATGGTTTTGCACAGGCCCAGCGCCAGGGCGGCATCCGTGCCCGGCCGGATCGAGAGCCATTGGTCAGTGTGGATGGACGACGCATTCAGGTCGGGGGCGATGGAAACGATTCGCGTTCCCTTGTACCGGGCCTCGTTTAGAAAGTGGACGTTCGGAATTTGCGTGTAGACGGGATTGCATCCCCAGATGAGGATGATGTCGGAATTGAACCAGTCGTCCGCCGATCGTTCGCAGATGACGTTGCCGAACGTGACGGCCGCCCCGTGGTGGGCGTCCCCGATCTCGGGGTTCATATCGAGGGTGACTTGGTCCAGGTGGACGGCCAGTTTCATCTGGCCCGCGGTGAAGGTGCCCATCGTGATCAGGGGGCCGATTTCCCAGACGATCGTGTCGGAGCCGTCCTGGAGCGTTGTGTCGATGACCGCATCGGCGATTTCGGTCAGCGCCTCGTCCCATGAAATTCTTTTCCATCGGCCGCTGCCGCGTTCGCCGATCCGTTTCAGCGGGTACTTGACCCGAGTGGGCTCGTACATGCGCTGGCTGTAGCAGACCCCCTTTTGACAGCCACGCGGGTTGAAGTCGGGGACGCCCGCATGGGTCTGCGGATACTCCCCGGCCTGTTCTTCGCGGAGCACGATCCCGTCCTTCACGTAGACGTCATAGGCGCAATGGGCCTGGTACCAGCAGTTGACGAAGTGAGTGGAGCGAACGGTCTTGTCCCAGGTCCATTTGGAGCGGTAGAGATCTTGGAAGCTGTGGTACGTGGCTCGTGGCTCGTGGCCCGTGGCTCGCGGTTTACCGGAATCAGGCGAGACACAAGAGGGGGTGAGATGGAGGAGGGTAAGGCTGAGTGCGCCTGTCCCCGTCAGCTCGAGAAATTCTCTACGTTCCATAGTGCAGTTCGAAAACCCCGCGGCCGGCGCCGTCCTTTCCCTCAAAGCGAGAGGCGTGGTCGTTCAGGCCGGTGACCGACTGCCGGAGTTGGGGGTCCAGACGAGAATTCCACGATTCGCCCTCGACGACCGAAGGGCCGCGATCCGTTCCGTGGTAGACGCCGTTCAGCCCATCGTACAGGCCTCCTCGGAGATACACAGTAGAAAAGGGAGTTACAGTTATTTCCTCGATATGACTTGAAGTGTGAATTCTCAGGTGTGCCTTCTGAAAACGAGCGGACTCCGGATCAAGGATCACGTCGTGCTCGACGTCGATAATGGGAGTCACGCGGCCGTCCTTCTCCGTGATGAATCCCGTGAAATGGCGGTTTCCACCTCCGGGATCGTGAGTGCCGAAATACCAGAATTGTCGGTTCGGCGTACTGAATAACACCCAGTAGAGCAGAAAGCCCCAGTGAAGTTTCTGGAAAGCACCGAGCCATTCGAGTTCCCCGCCGCCTCCGATTCCCGGGCGAACTCCCCAAGACCGATCCCGACCGGCCCACCAGGAGTCTGGACGGACATCGATCTTCCGGGAGCCGAGGCGAATGACGCCCCGCGGACGGCCGGTTTGAGCGAAGGTACACCATCGGATGGGAAGGCTATTGACCGTTTCCGGCTCTCCATGAGGCAAGGTGTGTGGGGCCGGTTGCAGGTCGGAGTCGAATTCGATCTCGTAAGAGAAATCCGCTGCGCCGGAATTCGATGCGAAGAGCCATTTCCGCCCGCCGCTCTTGATCTCGGCCCGAACGGGTCCCACTCGGAGATCGGAACCGGAGCATCCGGGGCGGACGGCTGCCCGCAGGTTGTACTGGATATTCGAATCGACGAGCAGGGCGAAGGCATCCATGGTGCCCAAGTTCGGGTAGACGCCGATCCCCTGCCCAAGGGCGTATCGGCCGTCGTGCGAATGCACGTTGAGCCAGTAGCGCTCGAACCATCGAAGATCCGCGGCGCTGACGTTGGGCCACCGATCCGAGGGGAAGTGTCGAAACTCATCGTCCAAGAACACTAGTCCCAAAGGACCTCTCCGACTTTGATCCACTCTTTTTCACGTTCGACGAGTTGGGCGAGGGATTTCTCCGCCTCGGAGCGAAGGGCGGCCGGCAGGGCCTGAAGAAGTGTGGCGATTCGTTCTTTGACCTTGGAGTTGATCTCCCACATGGCCGAAAGGTCGACACCCAGGGCGGACGGCTGCGGGGGGTTGTTGGAGATCTTGGAAAGCAGTGCGGTGAGTTCCCGGTTCTCCTCCGCGAGGAACAAATGGGCCTTGTCCCATCGCTGTGCCGCGTGTTCGAGGAGCACCATGAGGCTGAGGAGGTTTTCCATGACGGCGGGCTGTTCGGGATGGTTCGGGTGTTCGGCGACGAACGGGAACACGACTTCCTGAATGATGCGCTTTGTACCGTTGATGATGTCGCCGATTGTGGGGCGCATGGTCAGTTGGAAATGAGGCTTAGGGTGTCCTCGACAATGCGGGGAATGAGAAATCCCAGGATGCCGAGCTGCGCGGAGGGTCGCGTACCCTCGCAGAAGACGCGGACTCCGGAAAGAAAGATGGCGGTCGTCTTGACGTTCGCGAGGACGCGATAGAATCGGAACTTGCCAGGATCGACTTCCCGGCCGGAACGCCGGGCGTATTCCCGGCAGAACTCGTCAACGGGCAGGAGGCCCGATGCCCAGCCGTCGCGGTTCGCCCAGAACTTCAGGCAGGCCCAGGCCACGTCTTCGACAGGATCGCCGAGATGCGTGAGCTCCCAATCCAGCACGGCATGAAGAGTGCCGGCGTCGTCATAGAGGTAATTCCCCGAGCGATAATCTCCGTGGACGATGGTGACTTCTCCTTTTTTGGGAAGGTGTTCGTTCAGCCAGCGGAGGGCGAGATCGACGGGGGGGAGCGGTTCCGTCCGGTCTTTCAAATAGACCTTCGTCCAGAGATCCACCTGCTGTTGGGCTGCCGCGCGCCCATTTTCCGGGACTTTGAAGACCGTGCCGAGGCCGCAGTTCCTCCAATCCACCGCGTGGATGTTGCATAGGAGTTGAATGAACTGATCCGCCAGTTTCGTTTTCAACTCCGCCGGCTCGTAGCTCGGAAGCGTGCTGGTTGGAGAGGCGTGGCCTTCCATGCGATGCATGATGATCGATGGGCGTTCAAGCCGGGAGCCGTCCGCATCGAGCCAGTAGACGCGGGGTGCGCGCACGGGGAAGCGTTCCAGTGTTTTCAGGAGCGCGAACTCGACGGTGCGGTCGGTGGTGACGCCCGCTTCAAGGAGCGATTTCGGCGGATCGCGGCGGAGGATGCAGGCGCGCCGCTCGCCGATCGCCCCGTTGGCCGGGACCAGGTCGAATACCCAATTCTCGCGCGAGGCGCCGGCGGATCCCGTCCCAAGGCGGCGCAGACCTTCGACCCTGGGGGCTTGTCCGGGTGGGGAACTCTCGGTGATGAACCTGGAGATCCGCTCCTGGAGATCCATCAGCCAATTTTCACCACGTCCAGCGTCTGCATGCGCGGAGTGTGGGAAGGGGCCGCGTAGTAGGCCCGGTAGTAGAGATGGCCGAACTCGCCGGCGAGGTGAAGCGCCTTGTACGGGGAGGGCACGATCTCCTGATTTCCACGGCCATCCTTGAACTGGTACGGCTCCCAGGCGTGGTAGCAAATGACCTGGCCCGGCTTCACGGCAGGCGAAATCTTCACCATGGCGATGAAGGAACCGACGTCGTTCAGAAGTTTGGCGCGCTCGCCGTCCCGGATTTTTCGAGAGCGCGCATCCTCGACGCTCATGTACACCACCGGCTCGCCTCGTTGCAGCCGCATCATGTGGCGCTGGTCGCGCCAGATGGAGTGGATGCTCCATCGGGTGTGTCCGCCCGAGAGCCGGAGCGGGTATTTCCCACCGGCGTCCGGCGCGGGCTTGTGCATCGGCAGATGTTCACCCGCTTCCAGGTACCAGTCGTGATCGATGTAGAATTGCTGACGGCCCGTCATCGTCGGATACGGTTCTTTGCCTTCGCGGTTCCATTGGAGCGGGTAGACGGTCTTTCCGTCCTCATAATCGCCGCAGACGTGGTTCAGGAGCATGTAGCCCCCGGTGTGCTTGATCCGCACGGCGCCGCGGCGCGACAGTTCCTTCCAGTCGGTGCCCCGGATAGGTTTGGATCGTTCCAGGATCCAGTCCATGGCCCGATCGGCGTTTCCCTCGGTCAGTTTGCCTTTGTGCGTGAACCGCTCGTAGATCCGGCTCAGATCGTGCTCGTTGCCCAGAAGATTCCGGTACGGTTTCACGCCTTGTGCCCTCGCCCGTTCCTGAATCTTCTTGGCCAGGAGCGCCGCGATGTCCCACTCCCGTTTCGATTCGTGGAGCGGCGGCACCGCCTGGTCGCCGGCGATGATGTAGGGAACGTAGCTCATCGTGAACTTGATGCCGGTCTTCTCGTAGTAGCCCGCGCAGGGGAGGACGATGTCCGACCAGAGGGTGGACGTGGACATTCGGACGTTCAGGGAGACGATGAGATCCAGCTTGGGCCAGAGCACTTCCCGGATCCGGGTTGGCGAAGGCCATCGGCGCAGTGGATTGACGCCGGAGAAGACGAGAACCTTGGGATCCTTTCCGGGGGGGGGGTAGACCGGCATCCAGTCCTTTTTGATGGATTCCGTCATGCAGTCGGCGTGCGGGCGCTTGAAAGTGGGATCATTGTAGTCCTTTCGGTCGGACACTTGGGAGAGGCCGCCGTGGACGTTGAGCCACGGAATCAGAGGCGTGTGAAGGCTGTACTGGCGCGTGAGGACCTTCATGAGGTCGTCGTTCCGGCGGGCGGTCGAGCGGATCCAATTGGGCGCCCGGGCGAGACTTTCCAGCGCCGGGTGGACCATCGCAGGAAGCATGTGAGCGAGGTCGAACGCGAGAAGTTCGAATCCGTGGAGCGTCCACCACGCGCCCACCCGCATGCCCGCGCCCGGTTTACCGAAGTTGCCGGTGAGGGCAAGAACGAGGAGGGCGGCCCTTTGCATGAGATCGCTGTGGTAGTGTTTGCACGCGCCCCAGGACATGAAGATCATGGCCGATTTTGCGGCAGCGACTTCGCGCGCCATGGCGACGGTTGTATTCGGATGGATTCCGGTGATGGACTGGACGTGTTCGGGGGTGTAGGGGGCCAGCCGTTCCTTGAGGAGTTCGAAGACCGGCCGGACGGCGACGCTTTCGCCGCCCTTGAGCGTCACGGCGAAGGATCCTTCGAGAGCGGGATCCAGGTCACCCAGTCGGATGGAATAGAAATGACGTGAACCGAGGGCCTGGATGGCCTTCGTCACGCTTAACTTGTCGTGGACCGGTTTCGGGTTGCCTTCGACGCCTGGGGCGGAGGCGGGGCGATTTTTCCGTGTGTCCCACATGAAATACTCCGTGTCACGGCCCCGTTTTGAGAGGTCCGAGCCGCGGAGGAGTTTCCCCGTGTCGGATCGTACGAGCAGCGGGAGGTCCGTCTGTTCCTTGATGACGTCCGCCTTGAAAAGATTCTCTTTGATGATGATGTGCGCGAGTCCGAGTCCGAAGGCGGCGTCCGTTCCGGGATTGACGTTGACCCAGCGGTCGGCGTGAATGGCGGTGGCGTTGAGGTCGGGAGAGATGTGGACCACCCTGGCGCCCTTGTATCGGGCCTCGGCCATGAAATGATATTCCGGGATGCGTGTGTAGGCCGGATTGCCGATCCAGGCGATGATGTAGTCCGAGTTGAACCAATCATCCGACGTGCCGTCCATGTTGTAGAGGCCGAGGGTTTGGACGACGCCCATCGGCAGGTCCCCCACGCCCGCCCAGGAGTCCAGCATGGTGGTGCCCATGAGGGCGAAGAGTCGAATTTCGCCCGCGGTGTCCGGCCCCATGTCGATCTGCGTGGTGCCGTGATCGTAGACGACCGTGTCCGAGCCGTGCTTCGCGCAGGTGTCGATGAGCTTGTCGGCAATTTCGGTGAGGGCTTCGTCCCAACTGATCCGTTTCCAGCGGCCGCTGCCTCGCTCGCCCACCCTCTTGAGTGGATACTTGATCCGGGAGGGCGCATAGGTGAGATCCGAATAGCAGGCGCCCTTGTTGCAGCCTCTCGGATTGAAGTCGGGCGTATCCGGGTTCGTTTGGGGGTAGATGGTGTTTTGTTCCTCGCGGATGACGACGCCGTCGCGAACGTAGAGGTCCCAGGAACATGCCGCGATACAGTCCGTCCGGAGATGAGTGCCTTTGACGATTTTGTCCCACGACCATTTCGTTCGATAGAGATCTTGCCAGCCACCGTACGACGGACGAGAGGCGGGAGGCGAGAGGCGCGAGGTGGTACTGGTGGGTCCGGAGCATGCGCCGGCTTGGAACGCTGAGAGAGCGAGGGCGCTGGTTCCCGCGAGTTCGAGGAACTCCCGGCGTCTCATGTGGCCCGCAGGTAGCCGAGGTCTTGTTTCATGAATCGTTCCGTCATCTCCACGAGGGTGGCGTAGAATGGCGGTGGTTTCTGCCCGGCGAGTTTCTTGGCGAGCAGAGGCAGCCAGCGAACCGGTTGGCGGTCGAGAAAGTCCGACTGGGCGTGCCGAAGGGATTGGATTGATTCGGGGTCCGCAGGGGCCTGGGCCTCCTGAAAACTGAGGAAGTGCATGAACTCGAGCTCCACGGTGAGGTGATCGGGCAGTTCGCGCCCATCGCCCTCATTCAGCTTGAGACCGAAGAAATTGTAGAAGCGGAGGTGCTCTTCCATCGTCTTCATCCGGGCGCCGAGATACTCGCCGGCGTAGAGCGGGCAGGGCGGCCCTCCGCCGAGTCCAACCTCGAACAGCCGGATGTACTCTGCTTCGAAGTCGTCATAGGCGGGTGGAAGGGGATCGGTGGGGAGGGACGCCTCCAGGGCATACGGCAGAGAACGGGCGCACTCTTCGACGGCTGATCGAAACCGGCCGTTTCCGATGTCCTCAAAAAATTCGTGGTCGGGAAAAGCGAAGGCGGAGGCGAGAAGCCGGTAGAACCGGCAGCGAGATGCGGCTGGGGAGGTTGCCTGGAGCTCCCTACCCTGACCCTCTCCCGTTTCTTGTAGGGGCGAGGCATGCCTCGCCCCTACGGGACCTGCCGAGGGTGAGGGTTCTGTGATGGTGTCTGTCGATTGCGCAGGGGTATCCGCCATGGCTTGGGTCATGCCTCGATCTGCGCCGGATTCTGATCGAAGGGCTTGAGCATATCGTGCCATCGCCGGGAGATGAGGATGTCCATCAGATCGGACTTTTGGCCGGCCCGCGTTTTATCCCATTCGGCATTCAGGATCCGAAGCGCCTCGTCCGCGGCAGGACCGAACAGCGAACGGAGATATTCCGCCGGCACTCTGGGCTTGGCTTCAAGCGGATTCCCCGTGGAGTCGAACGGAGGCGGCAGCACGGGCGGCACGTAGTAGATGTTCGGCTGGGTCCCGTACTCGGGATGCAGAGGGATTGCCACGCGCCACTTGCTCACGAGTTGGAACACCTGGCCCGCCTCGTCATCGAGGTACCCGAAATGGCGCGCGCGTCCGGGGCACATGCGGACGCAACCCGGCGCGACGCCTTTCTCCACCCGCGGAAAGCACAGAATGCACTTCTGGCCGATGAACCGCTTGGGGTTGAAGTAAATCCGTTTGTACGGGCAGGCCTCCATGCAGAAGCGGTAGCCGTGGCACTTGTCCTCGTCGATCAGGACCGTGCCGTTCTCCTCGTTCTTGACGATGGCCTTGCGGGGGCAGGCTTCAAGACAGGCCGGCCGCGTGCAGTGGTTGCACAGACGCGGGAGGTAAAAGTAGTAGGAGTTCGGATATTCGCCCGCGCCCTGATCTTCTTCCCAGTTGGGCCCCCACGTGGGCTCGGGCGTGGGCTTCAGATGGACGCTCGTGCCCTTGCCCTCGAAGAACACTTCCTCATAGTTGAAGTTCCACGCGATGCCGAACTCTTCGTTGGTGGGAAGTCGTCCGGTCCGGGCTTTTCCATCGGCATCGAATCCGCCGCCCATTTTTTCCCAATCGCGGGGAGTGCCGCGACCGGGCACGGTGGTGACGATGTTCCACCACATGTATTCCATGGCGGGATCGTTGGTCCAGAGTTGTTTGCAGCCGACGGTGCAGGTCTGGCATCCGATACACTTGTTTAGGTCGATCACCATCGCCAATTGGCGCTTCGATGGGCTCACGCCTTCACCTCCAGGAGGAGCCAACCTGGAACGGTGGACTTGAGGCCGGCGCGCTCCTTGTTCGAGCCTTCCCATACGGCGAAGGCAATCGGGACGGTGCCCTGAGCGGGCAGCGCGGCGACCTCCTTCTCAGCGTCCGGCGCCGCCAGGGTGCGGCTCAGAACCACCTGCCAGCGGCCGTTCTTCCATTCGCCTCGGGCGGCAATCGTGCTGTCGGGCAGTCGCTTGGATGTTCCGAATCCGCGCGCGCGCACGTCCTTGGCTTTATCGCCAAAGTCCGCCCTCCAGAGCCAGGCATTCACGGGAATATCGTCCGCTCCCATGGAGATGGGATCGTTTTCGAAGACGCTGGGGAGGCCTTCCTGACCGGGGAACATCACGGCCGCCGCGTCCGGGAAAGGATCGGAATCGGAGGGCGCCGCGTCCTTCTTGCTGTCGTTCCACTCGAGGCGGACATAAATCGATTTGCCGTCGTGCGCGATCTTCACGGATATTTCGTGGATGGCTCCGTGTTTCTTGGGCAGGTTCCGCACGTACTCCGAGGGCTGGTTCTCCAAGGGAGAAGGATCGAGTTTGAGTCGCGATGCGGGCACGTGGCCCCACAGGCCGGAATCCGGCGCCAGAGCCTGTTGCGGATCGAGTTCCAATTTCTTTGCCGTGATCTTCATGGTGTCTTCACCTCCTCGGTACAAACGGGAAGGGCTTGACCTGCCGCAAGGACAGGAATGGTTGAGGAGAAGGAAAATCGCCTCCTCCTGCGATACATCCAGCGCATGCCTTCCACCGAGGCGTGCAAGAGCACCCACGGAAGGACGGCCCAGGTCGACCAGACGTGAATGCTTCGACTGATGGGGAGCCATCCCGCGGCCGCTTCGGGCTCGATCCAGAGCAGCACCCCCGTTGCGAAGAGCAGGATACTCAGCGCCAGCGCCAGGATCGAATTGAGCTTCTTCCAGCCCACCAGGGCCGTGAGCCTCCTGATTTTCAGGATGGCCCAGCCGCGGAGGGCGTATACGGCGATGAGCGTGATTCCGAAGGGTACGGCCGACCACAGGTGGACATCCCGGACAACCTCGAATCGACCGCCCAACAAGATTTCCCTCAGACTGGAGAAGGGAGCGGGCAGGAGGAGGATGCCGGTGATTCCAAGCGTGAGGAACGCCGCGGCGTTCGCCACGTGGGTGTTCGTCATCGAAAGGATCCGGCTCCCCCTCAAACGACGCTCGCTTTGCGGATGTCCACGAAAACATGCCGGTCCGATTGGACGGGCTGCCAATTCCACACCCAGAACTTGAGGTGACCGTAGCCTCCCGCCAGGTGAAGCCACTTCACCATTCCCGGAATCGCGGTGTCGTAGCTTTTCCAATCCTTGTATTGGTACGGATCCCATGCGTGATAGACGATCACCTGCCCGCGCCGGGGCAGGGCGCTGACCTTGGCCTGGATGGTGAAGTGGTCGATGTCGTTCTGGACGTGCACGTATTCGCCGTCCTCGATGTCCTTCTCTTTCGCATCCATCGCGTTGATGAACATGAACGGCTCGCCCCGGTGCAGGGCGAGGGCCAGTTCGTTGGCCACATTCGAGGCGTGGATACTCCAGCGAAGGTGACCGCTGGTCATGATGAACGGATAGTCCCCTCCGGCTTTGGGCGGGACCTTGTGGGTCGGGAGTTCTTCACCGCCCTCGATGAACCACGGATGGTCGATGTAAAACTGTGCCCTCCGGGCATACGTCGGGTAGGGGATCTTCTTCTCCGTGTGCCACGAGAACGGGTTCACGGTCTCATCCGGCTTGACGTCCGTCGCCACGTTCTGCCCGTGGGGGGTGTGGCCCAAGCCCGTGTATTTCACGAAGCCGTCTTTCCGCAATTTGGCGAGGTCCGTGTCCTTGGCGACCATCCCTCCTTCGGTGAAGATTTCGAGGGCATCCCCGAAAATCTTCTCGCTCTCCCCGTCGGTATAGTACCCGTTTGCCGTGAATCGCTTGTACACGCTTTCAAACTTGCGAGTGGGCCCGTAGAACTCCCGGAACTGCTTTGAGATTCGCTCGTGGAACAGCCGGTTGCCGATCTTGCCGAGGATACCGGGCGGGATGAAGGAGTCGATGACCTTGTCGACGTCCACCATCTGCCGGATGCGATACTCCTCCTTGCCGCGCTCTCTCGCCCGATCGGAGACCTTCTTCGCGAGCAACGCGAAGATGTCCCACTCGTTTTTCGACTCGTGCACCGGATCGATCGCCTTGTCCGCAAACGCCCAGAACCGGATGTGAGGACTGGTGATCGAGTGCATCTGGGTTTTCTCGTAGAAGAACGCCGCCGGAAGGACGATGTCGGAATACATCGCGCTCGTGGACATGCGGACGTCGACGGCGACAACCATCTTGAGTTTGGGCCAGAGGTTTTCGAGCAGCCGTTTCGGGCCGCCGCGCGTGCGGCGAAGAGTGTTGGATCCGCATAGGATGTAGACCTGCGGAGGGATATCCTGCCGCGGGCGGACGTAGTCCTCCCACCAACCTTTGTCCACGGCTTCCTGGAGGTACTCGTCGAAGGTGCGCTTCATCGAAGTATCGCCCCATTCCTTGGTGTTCCACACTTCGCGGTAGCCGGCGTGGTAGTACCAGAAGAAGGCGGGCGGGACCTGACCGACCAGCTTGGCCATGATGTTTTCGATATCGATGTGGGCCATTTCGTCGGTCATCGACGGATCTTTCCTTTTCAGCAGCGAGACCAGTCGCTTCACTTCCGTCAACGTTTCCTTGAATGCGCCCTTGCCGCCCTCGCGTATCGGCATGCTGTAGATAGAGGCGTCGGCCAGCACGGTCCAGCCGCGCACGCCGGTCCCTTTGCGCCCCCAGTTTCCGGTAAGCCCGAGGCAGAGACACATGGCGCGCTCGATGAGATCGCCATGGTAGATTTTCGGGGGGCACCAGCCGACGAGGATGTTTGTCCTTTTCGCGGCCATCTTGCGTGCGAGATCGCGAATCACATCCGGATGAATTCCCGTGATCGAGTGGACCTTGTCGAGGTCGTATTCCGCATTGAGCTTCTGTTTCAGGATTTCGAATACGGGCGTGACGGCGACCTCCGTCCCGTCGGCCAGCTTCACGAGATGCTCGCCTTCGAGTTCCGGCACCACCTTGCCGAGGGACAGCTTCTTCCGGGGCGCGGCGGACAGGGATTGGGTTGCTCCGTCCCAGAAGTAGAGCTGTTCGTCGCTCCCGCCTTTCTTGAGATCGCTTTGACGCAGGAAACGTCGGGTGTCTTTTCGCACGAGGAACGCGAGGTCCGTCTGCTCGCGAACGAAATCCGCTTTGTAGAGTTTCTCTTCGATGAGCACTCGCGCCACGCCCAAGGCCAGCGCGGCATCGGTCCCGATCTTGACGGGAACGTAGTAGTCCGCATGGCCGGCGGAAGGACTGAAGTCCGGAGCGATGGTCCAGACTTCCCCGCCGTTGTAACGGGACTCCGACACGAAATGGTAGCCCGGGATCCGCGTGTAGACGGGATTCATGAGCCAGATGAGCGTGAGTTCGGCTTTGAACCAGTCGTCCTGTGAACTGACGCCGTGGAACTTCCCGAAAGTCATGTACTGGCCGATGTTGTAGTCGTTGATGATTCCGTTCGCGTCGAGCATCGTTCCGCCGAGAATCGCGGCGAAGCGGAGCGGGGGATACACGCCGTGCGGGAAGGCGCCGCCCTGGCCCGGCTGCTCGTCCACCACGACGGATTCCGGCCCAACGTTCTCGGCCGCGTCGATGATGGCGTCGGCCACCTCGGTGAGCGCCTCGTCCCAACTGATGCGCTTCCACTGGCCGCTCCCGCGGGGACCCACGCGTTTCATGGGAAACTTCAACCGCTCGCCTCCGTAGGTGACGCGGGAGTACATGCAGCCTTTCTGGCAGCCGCGTGGGTTCCAGTCGGGCGTGGTGGGGTCCACCACCGGGTACCGGCCGGTCTGCTCTTCGCGCCAGAACACGCCGTTCTTGAGGTAGCCTACCCAGGAGCAGTTTCCGGGGTAGCAATCCTGGGGGTGCGTGACGAAAACGGTCTTGTCCCACGACCATTTCTCGCGCATGGCGTCTTCCCAGTTGCCCGTATGCTTGAGCGCCGGAGGGAGCGCGGCCTTGCGTTCGCAACTGGTGACCGTGAACTGGGAGAGGGACAGGGTGGCGGCGGCCACGCCGGTGGTCTGGAGAAATTCGCGGCGGTCGAGTTTCAAGAGGGCACGCCTCCCTTCGCCGTCACGGGGTCGTTCGTGAACGGCTTGAAGAAGTCATCGGGCCATCGCCAGCCGATGAGGATGTCCATCAACTCCGATTTCTCACCCTTGCGGCGGCGGTCCATCTCGGCCTGGACGATCGCCAGCGTCTCGGAGACATTCGGCCCGAAGAGCGATTGTAGGTACTCGATCGGGATGCGCGCTTGGGTGGTATCGAAATTTCCATTCTGCCCGACGCGAGCCGGACCGATCGGCGGTACATAGTAAATATTGGGTTCAGTCCCGTATTCCGGGTGCAGTGGGATCGCCACTTTCCACTCGTTGACCAGCTTGTGAATGGGGCCGGCCGTGTCGTCGAGGTAGCCCACGAATCGAACCCGTCCGGGACACTGTCTCGCGCAGGCGTTCGCCACTCCTTTTTCGAGGCGCGGGAAGCAAAAAATGCACTTGTTCGCCGTGAGCGTCACGTAGTTGAAATAGATCTTCTTGTACGGGCACGCTTCCATGCAGTAGCGGTAGCCTCGGCATTTCCCCTGATCGACGAGCACGATTCCGTCTTCCTTGCGCTTGTAGATCGCCTTGATGGGGCAGGCCTCGGCGCAGGCGGGGTAGGTGCAGTGGTTGCAGAGCCGCGGGAGGTAGAAAAAATAGGAGTTGGGAAACTCACCCGCGCCTTGATCTTCATCCCAGTTGAACATCCATTTCGGCTTTTTCGGCGGGTGGAGGTACTCACCCGCGCCCTTGCCCTGATAGAAGACTTTGTCGTAGTCGTATTTGGGCGCCTCGCCGAAATCCTCGATGGATGGGAGTTTTCCCGATCGCGCTTTTCCGTCTGCGTCGAACCCACCGCCCATGGTTTCCCAATCCTTCGGCGTGCCGCGGCCCGGCTGTGTGTTTACGCTGTTCCAGAACATATGGCGCTGGCCTTCTTCGTCGGTCCACAGCGTCTTGCAGGCGACGGTACAGGTCTGGCATCCGATGCATTTGTTCAGGTCGATCACCATGGCGACCTGTCTTTGCGGCTTCCACGTTTCTTTCGGCAACGTTCCCCCCTTTAGGTGTTACGGCTCACGCGTGCGCTCCGTTCGTTTGAGCGACTCCGCCCACGGAGAATTCGACCAGTGACTGTATGGCTTGTTCCCGCGTGAGATCGGGATGGGTGAGATAGTAGTGGCCGGCCTGTTCGAGGAGTCCGGTCAGCGCGCGTGCAATCAGGCCGTAGTGGAGCGCCGGCCGGAGAAGGCCTTCCCGAAGGCCGCGCTCGAACTGGCCGTAGGCGAGGCTTTCGAGCCGATCAAACATGAGATGAATGACGCGGCCGAGTCCCACGCTTACGCTTCGCCCTTCGCGCGCGAAGAAAAGGGCGAGGTTCCGATTGCGGTCGATCGTGCTGAAATACGCCTCGATGGCCGAGCGGAAAACGCTACGCGGATCGGCGAAGGATTGGCTCTCCAAAACGGAGCTGATGTTCTGGAAAATCTCGTTTCCCACTTGGAGAGCGAATTGGCGGACGATGTCTTCCTTGTTCTTGAAGTGCTCGTAGAACAGGCCCTTGGCGACCTGGGCCACCTGGGCGATGTCCTCGATTCGGGATGCGTCGAACCCCTTGTCCCCGAAGACTTCGCGCGCGGCGTCAAGGATCTTGCTGCGCGTCCTTGCCCGCATTTCCTTGTTCTGCTCTGCGTTTCTCCCCATGCGAATTGACTGACCATCGGTCAATGAGCAAGGGCGGTGCCAATCCTCAGAAAGAACTTGACGTTCCTCTATAGATTTACCGGTTAGTTAAACGGTGACTGGAAGAGTCCCCATCTTTGTGTAGAATTGGGGGCGATTTCGTGTTTCACGGATGAGAGGATTTCTGCGCAGAGAAATTGATTCTCGTCATGTCGATATCGTGACGCACAGTGATAGTCGGATAACAAAGAGGAGGTAGGTTATGAAGGCGAGTGGACTTTCGGTTACGTATTTGGGGCATGGAACGATGTTGTTCCAGACGTCGAGCGGCAAGAGGATCCTCATCGATCCGTGGGTCCAGGGAAACCCGGGGTGTCCGGAGGACAAGAAGAAACTTGAACGGGTAGACCTGGTCCTGATCACGCACGGTCACTTCGATCACATCGGCGATGCCGTGGCCATTGCGAAGGAGCACAGTCCGACCGTGGTGGGGATCTACGAGACGTGTGCGTGGCTGGAAAGCAAAGGCGTGCAGAAACTTTCCGGGATGAACAAAGGCGGATCGCAGATCGTTGAGGGTGTGAAGATCACGATGGTTCACGCCGATCACAGTTGCGGTATCTTGGACGATGGGAAAATCATCTATGGTGGTGAGGCGGTCGGCTATATCCTGAAGTTTGAGAACGGCCCCACGGTTTATCACTCCGGCGACACGGCGGTGTTCGGCGATATGGCGCTGATCGCGAAACTGTACAAGCCGCAGATCGCGTGCCTCCCGATCGGTGATTTCTACACGATGTCGCCCTATGAAGCGGGTTTCGCCGTGCGGATGATCAAGCCGAAGACGGTGATCCCCATGCACTACGGCACGTTCCCCGTCCTGATCGGCACGCCGGACGCCCTGCGCAAGGAGATCAAGGGCGTGAAAGGCGTCAAGGTTCTCGGCCTCAAACCCGGCGAATCCTCGGCGTATAATCGGTGACAGTATACTCTATTTGATTCTCACGGAATCTGCTCTCACGAAACAGGTTCACGTGGCGTGCCTCTGCGCCATCCTGGCGGCTGCTCGCGTGGGTGCGGCGTGGGGGGAATCGCCGGGCGCGCCGTCATCCATCGAATCATCCGGTGACGTTGAGGTTGCTTCCCGCATAGACTTCATTCAGGCGAGGTTGGATAGGGCGGAGGCTCCCGCTCGGAAATGGCGGACGGGGTGGTTGATCGGATTCGGGGTTCTCACGGTGGGACAAGGGGCGATCAGTGTCATCACCGATGACCCGGGGCTTCGGATTGACAACCGGGTGGGTGGGGCCGGCTCGCTTCTGGGCTTCGTGAATGTCCTGGTCGTTCCCATGCACACCCGCTCGGCCGCCGGCGAATTACGCAGCATTCCTGATGAAACGCCCGAACAGCGGAGGGAGAAACTTCAGAAGGCGGAGGGACTTCTCTCACGAAACGCGAAGGAGGCACGTCTGGCCACGGCATGGTGGTCGAGATCCCTCAGTGCGAGTGTTCCGACGGCCTCCAGTCTGCTCCTTTGGCTTCGGTATGATCGGCCCGCATCGGCCGCACTGAACTTGGGCGCGGGACTCCTCATCGGGCAGTCACAGATTTCCACCTATCCGCGATATGCCATTCGGGACTGGAGCGATTATTCAGGTTTCAGCCTGAGGGCTGGCGAGGACCATCAGTGACTGCATCCGGCATTCGATCCTGGTAAGGCACACTCTCACTGATCCTACTGCCCGGGACTCATTAAGGAGCAAACTTCTGCCGATTCCACTCTGTTGTAAGCAACAACACATCGTTTAATTGATTCACGGAGGCGTCGATTGAATTGTGGCAAAATGTCGCACTATCATATAAGGTATTGTTATAAGATAGATATTGCATCGGAATTCAGTGTCATGTGGTATGGGCGTTGCGTATGGGCTGCGCATGGACCCCGCACCTATCCCGGCTCAAGATGCTTTCTGGTATTGGAGCTGGAAGTGAAGCCAACCCTTCGCTGCAATCGTTCGAGTGCGCGGGGATCTGCACAGGATAGGTGCGGGGTGGATAGACAGTCAATGATGGATCGAATGCAGATACGAGGAGGCAACGATGAATCCAAATGACGTAACGGTGAGGTCTGCCGAAGGCGGCGGGCTTCTCTCGGGATGGGGGATGGATTTGGTTCCGTCCGGCGGGGAATCGGAATCGGTCCTCGATGCCCTCGGGGAAGAGGCGTTCCAGGTCGAAGCGGGACAGAAAGTCTTGGTTCTCGGATGCGGCAATGAGCCGGCCATCTTCAGGTTTCCGAGCGGAGTGGAACTGTGCTGGGTGGACCTGCTCCGACCGCACCTTTTTCTCGCCCGGGCCCAACTCCGCGACGCGGGGGTCATCTTGGCGCAGCCTACGGATCTGCCCTTCAAGAGCGTGTTTGACGTTGTGATCGTCCCTCCCTCGTGTGTGGCCAGGTTCAACGTTACGGAGAGCATCCGCCTGATGAGAGGGGCGCAGGGCGTTCTCAAAGAAGGTGGGCGGCTGATCATCGAGTTTCCCAGCCGTGAACTGCTGGCCGCATCCCCCCCGAAACTCCAGGCGCAACGATTCGGCGATGTGATCGTATTGGAGGAGAAGCGGCTCGAAGCGTCATCCACGCGGGTTCTCATCAAGAAGACCTACATTGAAAGGATGGGCGCCTCGCACCGGGTGGAATGCGAAATCCATGCCCACACGGCGAAGTTCATGGCCCAGCTTCTTCAGAAGATGGGTCTGGATGTTGTTGAACAGGAAAAGGGCGTCCTCGACCCCACGCTGCCGTGCCAACGGCTGGTGGCGCGGAAGAGACAGACCCAGCAAAAAGGCGGCGACTTCTCTCAGAAGATGGCGGCCGCCCTGGCTTCATAAGGAGGATCTTCATGAACCATTTCACGAGACACAGATTTCAAATCCTTGCCGCAGTCCTCTCGACCGCGATGATATGCGGCGGCAGAGCGGCCCGGGCTCAATCTTCCTCGCCTCCTTCCGCACCGGACGCGAGCAGGATGACCGTGACCATGAACCCCCCGGGGATCCACGATACGCTCACGGGATCGGCCGGCGCGGTGGGACCCTGGCTGTCGGTCTGGGTCTTCAAGGATTCCTCGTTGACGGTTCAAATCGGATCCGGCATCGGACAAGAGGATGGTTCTTTCCCCGCCATCGACATCGGGGACAATCAGGCCGACTCGTGGAACAAGGTCTATGTGGTTGCGGCGGACGCGATCTTTGTGAAGAGCCCGGCAACCACCATGATCAACGATGTCACCCCTCCGAATACCGGTATTACGTCGAGTCCGCCATACTCGACCAACCTCACGTACGCAAACCTCTATTTCACCGCCACACAGACCGGGTCAACGTTCCAGTGCAAGCTGGATGCTCAAAGCTACGCCGTTTGCACCTCGCCGGCGTCCTACTCGGGTCTCGGCGTGGGAACGCATAGGTTCTACGTCAAGGCCACCGACGTGGCAGGGAACATGGATGCGACGCCGGCAATCAAGTCTTGGACGATCGACTTGACCCCGCCGAACACTACGATGACGTCCTTCCCGCCGAGCCCGACCAACCAGACCACGGCGGCCTTCTCATTCAGTTCGAACGAATCCGGATCGAGTTTCCGCTGCCGAATGGATTCCGCGGCCTCTTATTCGGTGTGCTCTTCGCCCAAAACCACCTCGAACCTGGCCGCCGGAGTGCACACCTTCTACGTCTACGCCGTCGATCGCGCCGGCAACTCGGATGCCACGCCCGCGAGCTACAGTTGGACGATAGACCTCACGTCTCCCGACACGACCCTGAGCGCCACCGACGGTTTTTCCGTGTTGAGCTCGGGTGAGATCACCACGTCGACGTTCGTCCAATTCACTTTCGGCAGCACCGAATCCTCATCCTTCTTCTGTCAACTCGACATTGGCACGCCCGCCCCGTGCGGCTCTCCCGTTGAATTCACCGTCAGCCAGGGAGCCCACGCGTTCAGCGTCTACGCCGTTGACCAGGCGGGAAACAATGACCCGACCCCGGCCGGCATTACCTGGACGGTCGATACCCCTCCGACGGTCCGGCTGCTGACGGCCCCTCCGCCGTGGACAAACACGGCTGAAGCCACGTTCGCGTTCTCCGCCTCGGAAGAGGGCTGCCTGTTCGAATGTGCACTGGACACCGAATCCTTCTCACCGTGCGTGTCGCCTTTTCCCTCGCCCGCCCAATCGGATGGCAACCATGCCTTCCACGTGAAGGCGACCGACACGGGCGGCGCCGTGTCCCCTACCGTGCATCACACCTGGTCGGTGGATACGGTCGTTCCTGATACCCTCATGACTCCTGATCCCCCCCTGACGACGGGACCCGACGCGACGTTCGGATTCGTCTCGTCCGAGCCGAGCACGTCGTCGTTCGAATGCTCCCTGGATGGGGGGCTGTATCGGGCGTGTGTGCCCGCCGCGTCCTACACCTTCCTGCCCGCGGGGAGCCACGCGTTTTCGGTCCGCGCGCGCGACCTCGCCGGGAACGTGGATCCCATGCCCGCCTCGCATGCGTGGACCGTGGATGTGGAGCGGCCGAGTTTCGGAGGAGTGATTTCTGCGACCGCCATTTCGGCGTCCATGATGGCGCTTTCATGGGAGCCGGCAACGGACAACCTCAGCCCATCGGATCGGATCTCGTACAGAATCTGTCAGTCGTCTTTCTCCGGCGACTGCGGGTCGAATTTCGTCGCCACGGCCACGGCCCCCTCCGGCGCCACGTCCTATTCCCAAGAGGCATTGATGGCCTCAACGTCCTACTTCTTCGTCGTTCGCGCCGTGGATGAAGCCGGGAACGAGGATTGGAATGTCAATGAGGTCACGGCCCGCACCCTTGCTGCGCCCGGCTCGCTGCTCATGACCCTGAATGGCGATCGCGCCGGCGGGAACTTCGGCACGGCGGGGACGGTTCTGGGCGACATCGATGGGGATGGCAAGGATGAGTTCGCCGTGAGCCAGCCCGGTTCCTGGGATGGGTCGGGCCAAGTCTTTGTGTATTCCTGGGCGGACCCGATGGCCTCGCCAAGTGGACTGGACCTGCGCTATCAGATCCCGAATCCGGGCAATTCCAGGGCTTTCGGCGACATGGTGCAAGGGGGTGGGGATGTCAACGGGGACGGCACGCCCGACCTCCTCATCTCGGGGCGGTGGGATACCGAAGGCGGTGACAGCGTGTACGTACACTCCGGTCGCGATGGCTCGCTGCTGTTCCGGCTGCAATCGCCCGCCTTGGACGATGGGTTCGGCTGGTCGGCCGCGATACTTGACGATCTCGATCGAGACGGCCATGCCGAGGTTCTGGTCGGCGCGCCCCGCGCCTATGACATGTTCGGGCGGGCCGGCCTCGCCTACCTTTACTCCGGAGCCGACGGCACACTTCTGCGTGCGCCGTGCAACATGGCGTACAGCGAGACCGAATTCGGGTACTCCGTGTCAGCGATCGGCGACGTGGACGGCGATGGCACGGGCGACTACGCCATCGGTGCGCCGCGCGACCTTTCGGACGGTCCCTCGCCGAATCGGACCGGTGTGGTCTGGGTATTCTCCGGGGCGGAGGGCAATCTGCTGTACCACAAGACCGGGACGAACGACTTGGAGAGATTCGGGCACGTCGTCTCCGGCGGTTTCGATTTGAAGGGGGATGGCTCACCGGACTTGGTGGTGGCTTCCTCCCAGTGGGGAAACGTCACGCTTCATGCCCTCTCGGGTAGGGACGGATCGGTGCTGTGGCAGAAGACCGATGTCGCCCTGCCCATCTCCATCTCTCGCGACCTCAACGGCGACGGCTTTGCCGACATTCTGATCCGATCCAACGCCTTGTCCGGCGTGGACGGCTCGTGGCTTTTCAACATGCCGATGCCCGTCCCATCGATTCAGCCCATGATGGGAGATGCGGACTTTGGGCACTTTGTGAGTCCGGCCGGCGACGTGAACGGTGATGGCTTCACGGATGTCCTCATCGGCGCGCCCGGTACGACGGTTGCGTCCCCATGGGGCAATCTGGATTTCGCCGGCGCCGCCTACGTATTCACCGGGGGCAGGCCATGATCATCGTTCAGGGGAAACGGATTCCCCGAAGAACCTAATCCGCTTATCCACCTCTCCAAGGGCCACGGTTCGATTGCGGACCGTGGCCCTATTTTCTATGTTGTACTATGCAACGGACATAGGATATGCAACAACGGTACCGTTGTAATGATCATCATATTGATACGGAACTAATAGTAACAGATTATATGAACTATTATATCCATACAGAAGCGGTCTTGAATGTTGGCCGTCCTCTTGCTTTTCTCCAGGAATGAAACAAGCGAATTCAACTTTGGAGAGCAGGTGGAGGTGTTACATGAAAAGACGAATGAGCGTGATTTTCGGATTGGTGTTGTTGCTTGCAGGTTGTGCGGAGGATGACAATCCCAACGGCCAACTGGAAGCGCAACTTGAAAGCCGGCCGGTGCAAGTATCGGAAGAGGCGAAACCGGAGAATATTGTTCCACCCCCGGTGATTGAAGTCAGGCCGGAGCCCAAGGGAGTTGTCCAGGAGATCACTCCTCCGGTCACGGAGCCGACGCCCGAGGTTAGTCAGCCATCTCAGCCTGCTGCGGAGCAGCCCGTGGAGAGCCGTCAGCCCGTGGTCGTGCCGCCGGTTGAAGCCGTTGTGGCGAGCAGCGTGGCACAAGCGACAAACGGAACCACGGCGATTTCGGCTCTCCCTGCCCCCGAAACCGGCTCCACCATACAGTGTTCAGTGGACGGGGGTCCGTGGGCGGAATGCAAGAGTTCGGACACGCTGAGCTTGGCCGAAGGGACTCATTCCCTTTCCGTCCGGGCGATCGATGCAGAAGGGAAGGTAAGGACTCTCGCGGCCACGTTCACGTGGATCGTGGACACGACCCCCCCCGAAACGAGCCTGACAAGTGATGTGCGGGAAGCGACGAACAAGACATCGGCCACGTTCACGTTTGCGTCTCCCGATGCGACGGCGACGTTCGAGTGTTCAGTGGACGGTGGTCCATACGCCTCCTGCGCATCTCCGGTCACCGTGAATGCCGTCGAAGGATCTCACACGCATTCCGCTCGCGCGACCGATCCTGCCGGGAACACCGGGGCGCCTGCCTCCGTCAAATGGACCGTGGACATGACACCGCCGACGTTCGACGGCCTGCGCGAGGCAACAGCCGTCTCGTCGGTCCGCGCCGATCTCTCCTGGAATCCCGGGCCGGAAGCGGATGCTGTTTATCATGTTTGCCGGAGTGCCGTGGCGGGCGCCTGCGCCTCGGCATTTACGTCCTCGTACGTGACTGCTCCCGGTGAGTCGAGCTATTCCATCACGGGCCTTACCCCGTTCGCCACCTATTTCTTCCTCGTGAGAGCGGAAGATCCCGCTGGGAATGTGGATTCGAACGAGGTCGAGAAGTCCGCGAGAACGCACTTGGTCCCAACCTTGGCTTACCAGGTGGATGGAGAGGCGGAATTCGACGGACTGGGTTGGGATGTATCCTTGATGAGCGATCTCTACGGCGACGGCATCCCCGAGATCCTAGCCGGGGCCCCGGGGGAGAACTCCCCGATCGGGGTGGAATATGCGGGGGCTGTCTATGTCCTTTCGGGTGCGGATGGGTCGGTTCTTCTCACAACATGTGGGACCCAGGTGTCGGGACAGCTGAGCTATGTCTTTTCGCCGGGCGATCTGAACGGTGATGGGCTGGCCGACTACGGCGCCTCTGAATGGAGTGGACGCGCCGAGAAAGTGACCCGGATGTTCTCGAGCCGGGATGGCTCCGTATTGGCGGCCAGGAAAAGAGACAGCTGGATGCCGGCGCAGTACGACGTCGCACCCTTGGGGGACGTTGATGGGGATTCGAAGGTGGACTGCGCGTGGGGACATACGGGGTTTGATGAGACGGCAGGCACCTATGTGGGGGGGGTGGAGGTGGGGCCCTGCCTTGGCGGACGGGAGGCTGACCTATACACGCTCCGAAGCGAGCAGGCCGGCGATTTGTTCGGGACAGTGATTGCCTCGGCAGGCGACGTCAACGGCGACGGCAGGCCGGACCTGCTCGTGGGAGCTCCATATAGTGACGTGGAATTCGTTCCAGGGGTCGGACGAGTGTACTTGTTCTCCGGTGCGGATGGATCCCTCGTCCTGAAGATAAACGGCTCTCAGACCATAGGCAAACTTGGTAGCGCTATCGCTTCGTTGGGCGATGTGGACTCCGACGGTGTTCCGGACTTCGCCGCAGGAATACCTGGGGCGACGGTCGAAGGTCAGCGAGGGGTGGGGCGTGTCTGTGTCTACTCCGGCAAGAACGGCCGGACAAAGTTCTGTGTGGATGGCGAGATCGCTTCCAAGCGGTACGGGGAGACTCTCACGGCCATCGGCGATCTTGATGGGGATGGTCTACGCGAGCTTGCCGTGACGGTGTTGACGACTAAAGCGGACGAAAAGGATCGCGTAGACATCCGATCGGGCAAGGACGGTCGCCGACTGCTCACGCTGAACCGTCCCGAGGTGGAGACAAGCTTCGGTCAGGCGATTGCCTCGGGCGATCTGAACGCTGACGGAAAGCCAGACCTCGTCATTGGCGCCCCGAACGCGAAACCGAACGGACTGCAAGGGGCCGGAAGTGTGTACGTCTACATTGCGCAATAGGAGGTGACTCGTGAAACTTTGGACGAGTTCAGTATGGGTTGCGATGGTGCTCTTGGCGGCTTGCGAATCAGGGGAGAATACGGGAGGTCAACCCGCACGCACCGTCGAGAGCTCAGAAACCGATCTCGCTTCCCCGACACCGCCGGAATCCGGGCAGGGGACCATTATCGTCGAGGGCAGGAGGGGCTTGGAGCCGGTGGCCTCCTCAAACGAGCCGGAGCCGGTGGTCATCGCGGCCATTGAGCCACCCCCCGTTGTGAACGCAGCGCAGGTCGTTGTTCCGGTCCCCGTCACTACGCCCGTTGTGTCCGCAACGGTCCCTGCCGCGCCGGTGAACACCGAACCGCCCGACACGGTGCCGCCCGAGACCGCGTTTCGGAAAACGCCGTTACTCGTGACACGTGACACGTCGCACGTGTTCGAGTTCTCCTGCACTGACCCGGTAGCCGCACCCTTTATGGGTGCGTCTTCGGACGCAGGGGTAAAGCCTGCGCCTACCTGCACCTTCTTCTGTGAACTGGACGTGGGGACTCCTACCTCTTGCGTGTCGCCTGTTACGTTGTCACCCGTCACGGAAAGGAACCACACGTTTTCCGTGTACGCGGTAGACAAGGCTGGAAACAAGGATGCGACTCCATCGACCTTCACGTGGACGGTGGACCTCACTCCACCCGCGTTTGCCGGTCTGAAATCGGCGAAAGTGATTACGACCACGCAAGCCGACCTGTCATGGGATGCCTCGCCGGAATCGTCCGCTGTGTACCACGTTTGCCAGAGTGCGGTGCCGGGCGCGTGCGCATCGGCATTCGCCTCCACGTTTCTGACGTTACCGGGCGCGCCAGGCTATTCTGTGAAGGGGCTCACTCCGTCGGCCTCCTACTACTTCGTGGTCCGGGCTCAAGACGCGGCCGGCAACATCGATTCAAATGAGGTTGAAAAGTCCGTGGTCATGGCTTTGGGGCCGACCCTCGCGTTCCAACTCGACGGGAATGCGGTTCAGGACATGTTCGGCACCTCGGTGGCCATCCTGGATGATGTCAACGGCGACGGCCGCCCTGAGATCCTCGTTGGTGCGTCCGGTGTCAAAGCCGGCGAGTTGGAGGTTGCCGGCTCGGTTTATATGTTTTCCGGCTCCGATGGATCACTCCTTCTCCAGGTGGCGGGCAGCGCCGTTGGAGATCAGTTGGGATTTGGGATCTTCCCTGCGGGAGACGTGAATGGGGATGGCACACCCGATTTCGGCGCGGGGGCGCCCACCGTCGGATCGGAACAAGCGCCCTTTACCGGGGCCGTTCGAGTGTTTTCGGGACTGGATGGATCGCTCTGGAGCGAAAGAAAGGGCGAACCCATGAGCATGCTGGGTGTGAACGCCGCCCGCCTTGGCGATGTGAATGGAGACGGCCAGGACGATTGCGCGTGGGGACACAGCCGACTTGACGCGGAGACTTGGACCCTGACGGGTGTCGTCGAGGTCGGTCCGTGCGGGGGAGGGGAGGGCTCACTTCTCTTCACGGTTCAGAGCGAGACCGTTGATGATGAATTCGGCGTTGCGGTCTCGGCGGTGGGCGACGTGGACGCGGACGGAACCCCGGACTTTCTCGTAGGTGCTCCAAAGACGGAGGTGGGGGCGCTCGAAGACGCGGGTCGCGTGTACGTCTACTCCGGCGCCAACGGCGTTCTCATCCGAAGCATAGACGGCACTGAAAACTTCGGTGAGATCGGCACGTCATTGGCGAAACTTGGCGATGTGAATTCGGACGGAGTTCCGGACTTCGCTTTCGGTGCGCCGGGGGGCGGTGAGTCGGACGGCATGGACGGTGTCGGACGAGTGTGTGTGTACTCCGGGACCGATGGTCGGAAGATTTACTGTCGGCTGGGCGATCCGGCCTCCCTCATGTTTGGGATGGTCGTTGCCTCGGTGGGGGATTTTGACGGAGATGGCAGCCCGGATCTCGCCGCCGCCGCGCTGGATCCGGCCAACACTCAGGTGGAGATTCTTTCGGGCAGGGACGGATTTCCACTCTTCACGCTGGGCGATCCGGGAATCGCCACTGTATTCGGTCAATCCATTGCCGCGGGCGATCTGAATGGTGATGGCAAGCCTGACCTGGTGATCGGCGCTCCGCAGGCATCGCCGAACGACCGCCAGTTCGCCGGCAGCGTATTGGTGTATCTTACGCGGTAGCAACCGTCGGCCGGAGAATCAGGCCGGCGCTCAGACCTGAATCGCCAGGCCCTCGCGGGCGACGAAGCACTCCATCGAAACGCCCTGCTTGGAGAGCTCGGCGGCTTTGGATTGGAAAAGCTGGTCCATGAACTCGTCGGAGTGGGTAGGGTCGTGATGAAAGAGGGCGAGGGCTTTCACGTGCGCGTGGGCGGCCAGCCGGAGGACGTCGTCGATGATCGAATGGCCCCAGCCCTTCTTCCCCGAGTGGTATTCATCTTTGGTGTATTGCGTGTCGGCGATCATGAGGTCAACGTCCCTGACGAAATCCGCAAGCGCTGCCGCCGAAGGGGGAATGGGCCCGTCGGGCGATTCAATGGGAGCGAGTTCATTGTCGGTGATGTAGGCGACCGAATGATTGTCGAGAGTGAAGCGGTAGCCGATCGCGCCCCCCGGATGGGTTAGCCCGGCCGAAAGAACCTGGACTTTCCCGACATGGACGCGTGATCCCGGCTGCAATGAAACGAAGTGGAGCTTGCCGCCCATGGCGGTGAGGGGGACGGGGAAGTAGGTGTTGGACATCTGGCCGTGGAGCGCGCCTTTGATGTCTCCGGGTCCGTGAAACGTGAATGCGTTTCCGGATTGAAAGGCGGGCGTGAAGAAGGGGATGCCCTGAATGTGGTCCCAATGCGTGTGGCTGATGAATACGTGGGCCTCGATGGGCTTGTCCTTGAATTCCGTCAATAGAGATTGCCCCAGTTCGCGGATCCCGGTGCCCGCATCGCAGACGAGGATCTGACCGTCGTCCGTCCGGATTTCCACGCACGAAGTATTGCCGCCGTACTTCTCCGTCCGACGGCCCGGTGTCGGGATGGATCCGCGCGTTCCCCAGAACTTGATCTTCATTTATTTCGTGCTGGTTATCGTCCGCAGGACTCTGAATCGCAACACGGTTTGACCGATCTGGATGATGTCCCCGTCGTGCAGGGTACACTCTGCCACGCGCACCTGGCCCACAAACGTTCCGTTGGTGCTTCCAAGATCGTGAAGGCGATACTCTCCCTCGTGGTGAGCGATTTCGGTGTGACGTCGGGACACCTTCGCATCCTGCAGGCAGATTTCGCACTCGGCGGCCCTCCCGACCACGAACGGTCGGTCACGATCGATTCCGAACATGCGCCCGACATGTTCTCCCTGGATCGGCTCGACATATGCCGTTTCGTGGGCCTTGGGTTTGTATGAAGCGCGCACGGCCTCGAAAATAGTCGTCCGCTCATTCGAATCTTCGCTCATGACTCACCTATCTGTGTTGTGGGTGATTGTGGGTGAGCACCCAGCTCGATCTGCTCTCTTCATGCTCGCCATATTCAGGGTCGCCGCCATGGTGTGAAGGCTGATTGCCGAGCGCACAGTATAAGCTTTTTTTCAGTCGAGTCGAGAGGAATCCGTCGCATCAGCTCTGCGCGTTGCGCGATCACACGCTTCGTGGCGCGGCCCCACAGCGACCGCCTCTGTGACGATCGTCACATTTTGTTCGAAAGTCTTGTGCATTCAGGGCATTGGCACGAACGGGGGTGATGGTACGGCCGTTGCGCTTGAGAGGGCATGGCGACGAGATGCGATCCTTGTTCGTATCCCACGAGGAGGTGCCCATGAACGTTTATCGCGGGGAACCGGTCATCGCCGGCCTGCATCCATCCGGTCTGTCGATCCTCATTCTTGCTCTGCTACTCGCGCTCCTGTTGGCGGGATGTGAGGGAAAGGGTGGGCGGGTGTTGGGTCGGGGTCAGGATCGGAGTCCTGGGGCGCCCGCAAAAGGCATCATCTTCAACAAACCTTTCGATGCGGGCCACGTTGTGAAGGACCCTGCCACGGAACAGGACGTGGTGCGAGACGAGATTCTGGTGACGGTCAAGGAGGGAACGTCTCAAGCTGACGTCGAGTCCCTGGCCAAACGCTTGGGCGGCAAGGTCGTCGGTTTCAACTCGGTTGCGGGCCTGTACCAGATCCAATTACCTCCGAACGTGACCCCAGCGGAGGGCATACGGCAGATCCAGGCCGATCCGCGTGTCGCCGGGACGGCGGTCCACCCGGTGTTCACGCTCGATTCGGAGAGAAAGTCCCGTCGTGCCGTCCCGAGGAAATCACCTCACCTCGCGATCCCGGAGGGTGTTGATGCGAGACACGTGGTTGTGAAATTTGTTGAAGGCACGGCGGTGCGATTGCGCGAGGGCGATTTTGTGTCCGAGGCGAAGGCCGATCTTGTCCCTCTGGAAGCGGCTCTGGGGGCATTCTCCGGTATTTCAGCCGAACGACATTTCTCGCAAGATGAGACCGCGATCCAAAAAGAGAGGACCGCCGCCGAATCGTTCTCGGATCAATCCCTGCCCGACCTCAATCTCTACTACAGCTTCAAGTTGTCCGATTCCGTGGACCCCGAGGCTTTCATCAATGCCCTGAGTGCGCTCGACGTGGTGGAAGTGGTCTACTTCGAGCCGGTGCCCGAGCCGGCCCACACGACCGGAGACAATCCTCCACAGACCCCTGACTTCTTCCCGAAGCAGGGATACCTGAATCCCGCGCCGCAGGGGGTGGATGCGCTCCACGCTTGGACGATCGCAGGTGGCAAAGGCGACGGGATTACGATCTATGACGTGGAGGGGGCGTGGGCCACCCATCATGAGGACCTGGACGTTCACGAGACGGATATTTTCGGAACGCCGACCACGGATCCGGGCTGGCTCCACCACGGCACGGCCGTTCACGGCGAGATGGTCGGCTTGGAGAACGGGTATGGCATCAAGGGCATCGTGCCGAAAGCGAAGGCCAAGGGAGTCTCGGTCTTTGCGTACGGTACGGCGAGTGCGATCAGTCTGGCCGCGAGCAAGGCGAAACCGGGAGACCTCATCCTGATCGAACTGCACGCCAAAGGTCCCTCAAGCGGTCAAACGTGCACGTGCAATTGCGGTCAGTTTGAGCTCATCGCGATGGAGTACTGGCAGGCGACGTTCGACGCGATTCAGGTGGCGGTGGCAAAGGGTGTGGTGGTGGTTGAAGCGGCAGGGAATGGGTCGATGAATCTGGACAACCCCATCTATGGCGGCGCCTTCGACCGGGCGAAGCGGGACTCGGGTGCGATCCTTGTGGGCGCGGGCGACAACGTGGCCCACGCGCCGGAATGCTGGACCAACCACGGTTCGAGGGTGGACGTGCAGGGGTGGGGACGATACGTGTTCACCACCGGTTATGGGGATGCGTTTGGCGGAGATTCGAGCCAGCTCTACACGAACAGTTTCGGGGGTACATCGAGCGCGTCGCCGATTGTTACCGGCTCGGCCGCGGCCTTGGAGGGCATCTTCCAGCAGAAGAAGGGAACCGCCCTTCTGCCGGCGGATCTCCGGAAGATTCTGGTGGAAACGGGAACCCCGCAATCCACGAGTGCGAAAAACATCGGCCCGTTGCCCAACCTCAAAGCGGCTGCGGCGAAATTGGACGGCGGCCAGGGCTGCTCGCCGGGGGCGTTCCCCAACGACCCGAATTTCCAGAATTGCGATCCCCAGGATGATTGGGGCTACACGAAAATCGACGCTATCGCGGCGTGGAAGACGCCGGCAAAATCGTCAGACATCGCCGTGGCCATTCTGGACACGGGCGTGCAGTCCACCCACCCGGAATTCCAAGGGCGGATGCTGAAAGGGAAAAACTTCGTGACGGGAGGCGACCATACCGAGGATGGTCACGGCCACGGAACGCACGTGGCGGGCACGGCGGCGGCGAAGGGACACAACGCGCTCGGTATGGCAGGGGGTTGTTGGGACTGCAAGATCCTCCCGGTTAAGGTTCTGGGCGATACGGGGAGCGGGAGCTATATCGGCATCCTGAATGGGATCACGTATGCCGCGGATGCCGGCGCCCGGGTCATCAACATGAGCCTCGGCGGGGGACGGTCAGATGACGTTTACAACGCTTTCGTGAAGGTGATCGACGATGCGCGGAACAAGGGAGCCGTTGTGATTGTGGCGGCGGGGAACAACGCGGGAGATGCCTCACTAAAGGTACCCGCGGCGGTGCCTTCGGCTGTTACGGTCGCCGCGACCGGTCCGGATGACACCCGGGCATACTTTTCAAATTATGGGTCCGTGGTGGACCTCGCCGCGCCGGGTGTGAATATCTGGGCGACCGTTCCGACGAACGGGTACCGGTACATGAGCGGCACTTCGATGGCAACGCCGATGGTAAGCGGGGTGGTTGGCTGCATCGCGAGCCGCAATCCGCAGCTCACGGTGGAGGAAATCGAATCGATCCTGGTTTCCACGGCGGACAAGATCGCGACGGACAAACCCGTGGGTGCGGGGCGGATCAATCTGGGTCGGGCGTGCGCTTTCAATCCGAACCATCCGCCCGTGGTGACCGTGAAGGCCGATCCGGCCTCCGCCAAACCAGGCGCGACCTCGCTGCTCACTGCAACCGCAGCGGATGCGGACGGAGATCCGATGACCTTCGCGTGGTCGGCAAGCGCGGGGACGGTCGTCGGCGCCGGGGCATCCGCGACCTGGACGGCCCCGCAGACGATCGGCATTCAGACGGCTAAGGTGACCGTGAGCGACGGGAACTACAGTGTGCCGGCAGAGGTGTCGATCTCCGTCCTGACAGGGGAGGTCTTTAACCTGGTCATCCGGCCGGGCTTCGCGAAATTGGCCAAGGGGGCCTCCCAGCAGTTCTCCGCGGAGATTTCCGATGAGGTGGGCCGGCGAGTGACGGACTCGGTGCAATGGAGCGTGGACGGGATCGCGGGGACGGTCGATCCCAACGGTCTCTTCGCAGCGACCCAGGCGGGCGAGGGACATGTTAAAGCGACGTACCAGGGCCATTTCAACACGGCGAAAGTGAGCGTGAACCATCAGCTGCCGACGTGTTCAGCCTCGGCACAGCCGCTCAAAGGCCACGTGCCCCTCACGGTCAACTTCTCCGCCATTTCCTCCGACCCCGATGGGAAGATCGTTTCCACGATCTGGTTGTTTGGAGACGGGGGAACGACGACGACCCCTGCCGCGACCCACACCTACGCGACTTTCGGGAACTACACGGCAACCTTCACGGCGACGGATGATGACCAGGGGACCTGCGTGAAGGAGATGGCGATTGTGGTCGAGCCGCCCAATCGAGCGCCCACGTGCGAAGCCTTGGCGACCCCGCAGAAGGGCAAGGCGCCGCTCACCGTCAGTTTCGCGACCGTCGCCAAGGACGTTGACGGCACCCTTGTTTCGTATGCATGGTCGTTCGCCGATGGCGGTTCCTCGGCCCTCGCGCATCCCAAGCACGTGTACACCGGTCAGGGGTCCTACAAGGCTATTGTGACGGTGAAGGATGATGACGGTACCGTGTGCGTCGATGATGTTCTGGTCAACGTCGATCCCCCGAACACACCCCCGGCGGTATCCGCAAGGATCGAACCTGGCTCCGGGGATGAACCTCTGGCGGCGAAGCTTACCGCCACGGCATCCGATCTTGACGGGACGATTTCCTCGTATGCCTGGAATACAGGTGACGGCGGCACTTTCTCCCAATCCTCGTTTTCGTACACCTACAAGCGGGACGGCATCTTCACAGCGAAGGTGACCGTAACCGACAATGACGGCGCGACTGCGAGCGCAGCCGTTCAGGTAACCGTCCACCAAGTCATTAAGCCGCCCACGTGCACGGCCACGGCCAGTCCTACGAATGGAAAGGGGCCGCTGGCTGTCGGCTTCAACGGGAGCGCGACCGACCCGGATGGCTCGATCCAATCGACGGTCTGGACGTTCGGCGACGGCGCCTCCGCAAATTCCCCCGCGATCCAACACATCTACCATAAGGAGGGGGCGTTCACGGCGCTGTTCCGAGCGACGGACAACGACGGAGCCTCCTGTGAGAAGTCTTTTCCGGTCAACGTCCATGCCCCCAACATCGGCCCACAGGCTTTCGCTTCGGCCGATCCGTACGAAGGTACCGCGCCCCTGTTCGTAAACTTCGTGGGCTTCGGCGTGGACCCGGATGGAACCATCATGGCGTTCCACTGGGACTTCGGCGACGGCACAACGAGCGCCCTCCAGAACCCGAACCACGTCTACAACCAGTGCGGCTCATACACGGCCAAGCTGACGGTGACGGATAACGACGGCGCGACGGGCTCCACGTCGCTCAAGAATGCGGTCCAGTGCTCCTCCAACGCCACGGCCTCCGACTGGCCGATGTTCCAGCACGATGCCTTCCAGACCGGGCGGGCGGTTGCCTCGATCACGCTCCCGCTCGCGAAGCGGTGGGTCTTCAGCGTGCCGGTCCCGACGTCCATTTCGCCCACGGAGTGGACGGCGCAGATTCTCTCGCCGTCGGCGGCGGAGAAGAAGGTCTTCATCGCTTCCAAGATGGGGCTGCACGCGCTGGATACAAACACAGGCAAGAGCCTGTGGCACTTCCCGGTGAAGGACAACGCAGACGATCCGACGCCGGCCTACGGCGATGGTCGCGTCTACTTCACCGATGGGAAACGGCTCTACGCCGTGAGTTCCGCGGATGGATCGATCGCATGGACCAGCGTCCTTGGGACCTGCACGGAATCGACGTCTCCCGTGTTCGAGTCGGGCGTGGTCTACATCGCCTCATGCGAGGGAACGGTCTTCGCCTTCGACGCGAAGACCGGCGCCAAGATTTGGACCTTTGTGACGCCGGACGGCTCTCATTTCATGACACCCTGGGCGGCCCCGATGGTGGCATCCGGTCGCGTGTTCGCCGTCACCATGGGGATCGCGGGCAGTTCCGGCTCGGGCTATGTCAACAGCCGTCTCCACGTGATCGACGCCAAGACGGGCAAGTCCGTCAAATTCAAAAACATCGGAGACTCTTTCTGGGCGAGCGCGTCGTTCGAGAACGGGATGCTCTACCTGGCGAACATGGACGGCAAACTTTACGCCGTTGATCTCCAAACGCTCGACGTGGTGTGGCAGACGCTTCTTGGGGGGCAGCTCCAGACCTCCCCGGCGATCACGGAAAAGAGGGTCTTCGTCGCATCCACCGACCACTTCGTGTACGCGGTGGACAAGGCCAGCGGCAAGGTGGCCTGGAAAAAGGACCTCAAGGGCCAAATCCGCTCGTCCATCGCCGCGGCAAGCCAAATGCTGTTCGTCGGCTCGTCGGACAACAGCCTATACGTCCTTCAACAAGATTCCGGCGACGTTCTCTACACCCATGCGACGGGCGGCATGATCTGGTCGTCACCGGCCATCGCGGAGAACATGATCTTCATTGGGTCGGAGGACGGCAAGGTCTACGCGTTCGGCACGGGCGGAGCGACGGTCGCCCGCGTCTGGCCGATGTTCCGCCATGATCCGCGTCACAGCGGCGCATCCCAGTTCGAGGCGTCGCACCTGCCGAGGGTCCGCTGGGCCTTGGACGCGGGAAATTGGGTCCACAACTCCGTGAGCCTTGCGGACGATGGCACGGCCTACTTTGTCAATTTCTCGGGCGTGCTCAAGGCGGTTGCCCCCGATGGAAAGGTCAAGTGGGAGAACAACACGATCGGCGATACCCACGCTTCGCCGACGATTGCAGCGGACGGCACGATCTACGTCACGGGCCGCGACAACGGAAACCTGTTCGCCTTCAGTGCTGACGGCTCGCTCAGGTGGAAATTGGGCCTGGGGGATCCGTACTTGGAGTCCTCGCCCGTCATCCTCTCCGACGGAACGCTGGTGTTTGGCGGCTCGATGAGCGCCGTGTACGCCGTCTTCCCGGATGGAAAACTTCGATGGAAGTTCACACCGCAGGGGGTGACCGCCGTGCCGTCCCCTACCTCGCTCACGGAATCGGCGCGCCTATCCGGAACCGAACCGGCCGCCGCAACCGACAGCTTCTACTCCTCGCCCGCCCTGGACGATCAGGACCGGATCTATATCGGCGGGTTTGGCGGCACCCTGTACGCGCTCTCGCCGGCCGGGGACCTTCTTTGGAGCTATGGCGCCGGTGCTCCGATCGTCGGTTCGCCGACCGTTACCCCAGACGGGCGCGTGGCCGTCATCTCCACCAAGGCCGTCTCCACCGATGTAAATCGGCTTCATGTCGTAGACCTCAACGGGAAGCAGGTCTGGAAGAAGGATCTCGGCGGCGTCAAAACCAACGAATCGGTTCCGGCGGTGGACGCACAGGGGCGCATCGTTGTGAACGACAACAACGCACTCCTGGCCCTGGACGCGTCCGGCAGGGAGATTTTCAGATTTGATCCTGGCACGTCCTGTGATTCAGACACGGCGGTCGCCTCGCCCACGATGACGTCGGACGGCCGCATCCTATTCAAGACGCGTGCCTGCGGAAGCACGCGGAATCTGTACGCGATCAAGCCGGACGGCATCGTCGAATGGCAGTTGCCGGTGGAGGAAGACTTCGCCTATCGCAGGTGGGACTCGTCTCCGTCCGTAGGCGAGGACGGCACGATCTACCTCGTGGGCGGAATGACACTTGTCGCGATCTACGGCACGGGCACGAACCAAGCGCCGACCTGTGCGGCCACGGCCGATCCGACGAGCGGCGTGGAGCCTCTCGATGTGAAATTTGCGGCGACGGCTTCCGATCCTGAGAAGGACCCGCTTACGTACGCGTGGGACTATGGCGATGGCTCGACGGGAGCCGGCGCACAGGCAGCGCACAAGTTTGCGGCGGTCGGCACGTACGCAGCGGTCCTCACCGTCACCGACGCCCTCGGCGCGAAGTGCCAGGGCAGCGTCCAGATCACGGTAAACCCGAACCGCGCGCCGGTCTGCGCAGCCTCCGCTACGCCGACCACCGGGGCCGTGCCTCTGGCCGCGTCGTTCCTCGGTTCCGCAACCGACCCGGATGGCGGAACGCTCACCTATGCCTGGACCTTCGGCGACGGCTCCTCCGCGAACCTCGGTCAGACGCAGCACACCTACGCGGCCGTCGGTTTGTACAACGCGCAGTTCAAGGCGACCGATCCCCAAGGCGCCTCGTGCTCGAATACGGTGGCGATCGCCGCGAATCCGAATCGAAACCCCGTCTGCTCGGCGTCGGCGACTCCGCTCGCGGGCATTGCGCCGCTCTCTGTGGCGTTCAGCGGAACGGCCTCAGATGCCGATGGCGTGATCAAGGCCGTCCTGTGGACATTCGGTGATGGCTCAAGCTCAGGATCGGCCCAATCGACGCACGCCTACTCGGTCCATGGCGCGTACACGGCCGAATTCCGGGCCGATGACGACAAAGGTGGCGTCTGCCATTCGACCGTGGGGATTCAAGTCGACAAGCCCCCGAACAAGCCGCCGACGTGCTCGCTCTCGGTTTCACCCCAGAGAGGGAAATCTCCTCTGGCGGCCCAGTTCGCCTCCGCGGCGGCCGATACGGATGGTTCCATCGTGAGTTACGAATGGACATTTGGCGACGGCACGCCGGGATCGAACATCCAGAATCCATCCCACGCCTACATCCTCATCGGCACCTTCACCGCCTCGCTGACCGTGCGCGACAATGAGGGCGCCCCGTGCATGGCCACCGGAACGGTGACCGTGCTGCCGCCCAACAAACCGCCTGCGGTTTCGATCCAGGCGGTACCGGAGAGAGGGCCGGAGCCTCTCTTGGTTCAGTTCAAGACCACCGCCTCCGATCCGGACGGAACAATCGTTTCGTATGCGTGGACGCTGGGTGACGGCGCAACCTCGACGGGCGTTGAGCCGTCTCACTCCTACCAGAACGACGGCGCCTACACGGCAACCCTCACGGTGAAGGACGACGATGGCGCATCCGCCAGCGCGAGCGCCAAGGTCACGGTCGAGAGAGTGCTGATCCCGCCGACGTGTTCGGCTAACGCGACGCCGCTCAAGGGCCACGCGGCGTTGAACGTTTCCTTCAACGGTTCTGCGACGGATGCCGACGGATCGATTGTCGTGACAGGCTGGACTTTCGGCGATGGGACCAACGCTTTAGGGTCGCAGGTGAGCCACGTATATCCAGCGCAGGGAACTTACACCGCGGTCTTCAAGGCCACCGACAATGACGGAATGTCCTGCGACAAGATGCTGACGATCCTCGTCGAACCGCCGAACAAGCCGCCGGTGGCGGTCATCTTCGCCGATCCCGTTAAAGGTTTCGCGCCGCTCGACGTGGGGTTCAAGGGTGATTCGAGCTTCGACACGGACGGAACGGTGGCCGCGTACGCCTGGGACTTTGCCGATGGAGCGACGGCCGCAACCGCGAAGGGTCCGCACTCGTTCACGAAAGATGGAGTCTTCAACGTGAAGCTCACCGTCACGGACGACGATGGAGCGACCGGCACCAGCACACTCTCCATCGAAGTCCTGGAGGGTGATCCGGGCGACCCCTACGTATGGCCGATGTTCGGGGCGAGCGCGGGGCACACGAGCTACTCGCCCGCGATGCTGCCGGCCCACGTTCAGGCGGTGTGGAAGAGCGCGATTGGCAACGGCGGATTCGGAGGGACGGAGCTGAATGTGAAAGTCCTCGGCCCGGCGGTATCCGATGGGCTTCTGTTCACCACATCTCTGAATGAACTGGTGATGCAAGATGCCCTGACGGGCAAGGACTTCTACCGAAAGAGCGTTCCATACGCCTCGGACGATCCTACGCCGGCGGTGGCGAACGGCAAGATCGTTTTCACGACGGGCAATGAATTGTACGCTTTCGATCTGGCCACGCGAAAGCTCCTCTGGGGACCGGTGAATCTCGCGACGTGCAGCGATTCGACCTCGCCAACCCTCGCGGAGGGGGTGGTCTACATCGCGGGCTGTGACTCGGCCGTGTACGCGTTTGCGCTCGCGGATGGCCGCCTCAAATGGAAGTATTCAGATGCGGAGGGGCAACGGATGAACACGCCCCAAGGCAGCCCGACCGTGTACAGAGGACTGGTGTACCAGCCAACGCTCGGCATTCCGTCCGGGCAGAACTACGTGAATCCGAAGGTGTTGGTCCTCGATGCGTCCACCGGAGTCGCGAAGGCAGCTTTTGCGATGGCGGGGTCGGTCTGGTCGGCGCCCTCGGCAAAGTACGACACGCTGTTCGTGGCCGATCAGTCGGGAGCACTTACGGCCTTCGACGTAAAGTCGCGTGCGACCCGGTGGCAATTTAGGGCGTCGGCCGGCTTTTCCACGTCGCCGTCCGTCGTTCGGGGCAGAGTGGTCGTGGGAGCGTGGGACAAGAACGTGTACGGCCTTGACGCCTTCAGTGGCCAGTTGCTCTGGCAGGCGGCCACGGACGGCGAGATCCGTTCGAACGCGGCGGTTACATCGAATGAGGCGGTCATGGTGACGCGACCGGGCACGGTATTTCGCCTGAACATGGCCGACGGCTCGCAGATCGAATCGATCCCCCTTGACGTGGAAGTCTGGTCTTCGCCTGCCCTGGCCCACTCGATGATCTACATCGGTGCAACCGACGGCAGGGTCTACGCCCTCGGCGATCCCGCGAAACAGACCCTGCTGGCGAAGACGTGGACGAGCTTCGGCGCCGACAGCCGGCACAGCGGGCTTGCCCCCACGCTGGGGCCGACGACCATCGCGCCGAAGCTCGCGTTCAATTCCGGGGGCGGCGTGAACGGCAGCCCCGTGTTGGACGATGCGGGCAATATCTACGTGGCCACGGCCTCGGGAGTGCTCTATGGACTGGAGCGGGACGGTACCGTGCGCTGGACCTACAACACGGGACTGGTGCTTGGAAGCCCGACCGTGGATACCCAGGGCAACGTGTTCGCGGCATCGCAGGGCGGGATCGTTCACAAATTCAACGCGCGGGGTCAGTTGCAATGGACCCACTGGGTGGCCAATACCATACAGGCGTCTCCGTGCGTGGGGCCGGATGGATCGGCATACATCGGTGACAACGGGGGAAACTTCTTCGGAATTGACCCGACCGGCAGTCGGACATTCAAGATTTCGATCGGGGACGCCATGCGGAACGCGTGCGCCGTGGACGAAGCGGGGAGCGTCTACGTGGGAGGCGGCGATGCGAGCCTAAGAAAGTTCAGCCCGAGCGGTTCCTTATTGTTTTCGCGCTCCCTCCGGGAAAGGATTCTGTCGACCCCTGCCATCGCGGAGAATGGGACCATCATCGCGAGTACCTACAACAGCTACACCTACGCCCTTTCAAGTGGCGGCGGCCTGCTGTGGTGGGCGCCGGTGAGCGGTTCGGTGTCCACTGCCCACGGACGGGTGTACATTCAGTCGTCGGATGGACTCCATGTGTACACGGTGGGCGGTGTGCCCGTTTGGACGTTCGGCGCGCCTGGGACGTGCTCCGATCCGATCGTTGAAAGTCCGGCAGTGGATATCGACGGGAACGTGTACTTCAAACACCTCGGAAGCGGCTGTGGCGGCAGTGGGACGATCTACGCCTTGGATCCTGACGGCAAGCTTCACTGGTCGCAATCGGTTCCCGGCGGCTCGCGTTCATCCCCATCGCTCGGCCGGGGCCGCGCCCTCTACATCGGTTCCGGAGCCGGCCTCCACATCTTCGGCTCGGAATAGAGGAGGTCGGAGAATCCGCCTCTTGAGGCTGGGAGCCTATCCCAAAACGTATCGCGGACCCCGCCGGAGCGGCAGAGCCTTTAGGCTCCGCGGAACCCGCTCCGCTTCCGCCGGGTTTTGGGACAGGCTCTGAGATCGACTTTTGGCATTTTTCCGTGCTGTGTGAACATCGCTCAGAATCTCGCTCGGATGGGAAGGCATCTTCAGACACCGCTCAAGCGATTCGTAGGGGAGCATCTTCAGATGCTCCCTCTTGTCGGGAGGGTTGTCGGGAGGGTCTGAAGACCCTCCCCTACGCATAATGACCAAACATAAACCTTTCAAAAAATGGCAAAAGTCGAGCTGAGAGCCTCTGACAGAATGCCGATTCGTAGGGGAGCATCTTCAGATGCTCTCTCTTGTCGGGAGGGTCTGAAGACCCTCCCCTACGCATGATGACCAACATAAACCTTTCAGAAAATGGCAAAAGTCGAGCTGAGCCTCGGGAGACTGTTTCGTTGACCCACTCGCATGCCCGGCGTACCCTCCTGGGATACTGCTCGCCGCACTTCTCGCGGACCGCAGACAGCAATGTCCGTGTCCGGGATGGAGCCTGGCGTTCGGCCGCCCTTTCCGCGAAGGGCAGGCATCCCTGCCTGCGCGCAATGTCGAAAGGGCGGTTGACATCCTGTCAAGCCGGAGTGGCGGAATGGCAGACGCAAGGGGCTGAAAAGCGATAGCGGACAGTGAGTCAGTAGTACCCCATGTCACTGCAACGGAAGACGATTCCTCGGAGTCGTAGGGGATTGCGCTTCACGGCGCTGCAAGTTGCGCCGATACACGTTCGGCGTAGTTCGGCGGGGGGGTTCCGTACGTGCCGGAAGCCTGCCGGAAGTGGATTTCTCGCTGCTCCGCGGAAGGGATGCGCCGTGAAATGGCCGATTGCTGGCCCGTGGCGCGGTTTCATTTACGCGGCCGAGGATCGATCATCCGCCAGGCCGGATCGCGCCCACGCGCCAGCCGCCGGGGAAGGCGCTACGGCTTGACAAGGCCCGCATGATCGGCGCACCATTCAAGGGCCACGGGGGAGGCCCACAAAAGCCCACATAGCCCTGGTCCCCACGCTCCCCCGTATCCTCGCTGGGGGCCGGGGCGCTTCTTTTCGGTTCTCCTCACCTTGACTGGACTCTTACAGACTCGGTGCAATTCCTCCCAATGGACAAGGATGTACCATCCCGCACGGGGGCGGGGAAGAAGATGCCGACACGCGAATCGGTTTGTTGCGCAGGGAACTTCAACTTCACCCCCGGTTTGAGTTCAGGTTCAACAAGTGCTCCAAGGCGATCCGAACGGAGTTTCTTCGAGGCGTGGCTCGGTACGAGTTCTTCTACGATGCCATCGCCGTCAACAAGGAGCCTGGGCAACTATGGGGAGAAGGGTTTAGGCACAAGGAGTCATTCTACATGTACACCTGCAACCTCGTTTTTCAGAATGCGAAGCCGCATCTGGCGGATGCCGTTGTGGTCATCGATGGAAGTGGAAGCCGTGACTTCCGGCTTCAACTTGAGCACTACTCAGGCGGGGGTCAATTCCGAGGGCATTATCCCCCGGCCGGCACAAAAACTTCAATGGCAGGATTGGGGATGCCGTTAGTGGGACGAAGCAGCGGTTCGCCCCCCGGACCCTTGATCTTCTCGGTGCGCAGAGAGGGATACGCAAGATCAACCGACACAAGCCTACAGGTTTTGACGAAGCGAACCTTGAGGCTTTTGTCCCACGAATCAACCGTGTCCCAGGCAGACGGCGGCACGAGAATGTGTAGGCGAGACAAGAACGAATCGGATCGGCTAGAGGGAAGTTCGGCGCGTCTTGCGGAGCATGGCCCACTCTTCCGGCGTGAAGGCTTCCTTCCACGTGCGGTAGTGAATCTCCGGGAGCTTGTCCAGCATCTTCTTGATAGCGAGGGATTCCTTGAAGGTGCGCCCGTAGTTGGGGACCTTCACGGATTTTCTTCCTCTCCCGTTCTTCACGCTTTCAGTGTACTCCCGGCCCGGAAGCCGGTCAATTGAAAGGGGGAAAGTAATGCCAAGACCGAGACTCAACTTTGCAAAGGCGCTGGGCATGAAGCAGAATATGGCCCGTGCGCTCTCTGGGGAGAAGGCATCGGCTGAACCCGAAAAGGTGGGGTTTTCCGCGCCTACCGGAAGCCTACCGGAAGTGGAAAAGCTTGCTTCCGGGATGCCATCTAGCGCATTGATATTTCAAGGCCGGGGTGGCGGAATGGCAGACGCAAGGGACTTAAAATCCCTAGTCCCGTAATGGGGGCGTGCCGGTTCAAGTCCGGCCCCCGGCATCATTGAAGTGGATTTCGAGCCGAAGCGCCTTGCGGGTACGCCATCTGTGCGATGTGATGCGAATGGCGGTTCTCATGACCATGTCGAAGGGGCACCCAAGGTGATGGGTTTTCTGCAAATCGTCAGATACTTTTTCTGACCGCCCGCGCCTATCCGGCGAGAGTGAACAATGCGGATATCTTGCTGCTCACCTCCGCCTGCCTGCCGGGAGACAGAGTGCCCAACTCCCTCCGAATTAGGCTCGATGACACGGTCATGAGGCGATGCAGGCGTACCGTGGACGCGACTCGCAGCCCGGTCGACGGAAAATCGGGGTGATCGGCGGGAAGCACGAGGTCGGTTGCGACAGGATCGGGCGGGATCCGACTGGTAATGAAGGCGATGATGACGTGTCGCTGGACGCCGATCGGATCAGTCAGGCATAGCGCCGGTCTGACCTTTGTTCCAGAGAGATCATCGAATGGGAAAGGGACGAGGACGATCTTATGCCGCGTCACGGAACGGCTTCCCGTCGGCAGGATCGTAGATATCCTCGGCCGGATCCTTCAGGAAGTCGAAGGCTTCGTTCGCCGACGCACTCCGGAGCCATGCGGATTCTGGCAGATCGTCGTCCTTCTCTCGTAGGCCTTCGACGGTGACGTAGACGCGCGCCTGCTCCGCGAGCGGCAACGGCTTGGACAGCCTGAGCGTCCCGTTTTCGTACACGGCTTCCGTTTTCCGTTTCATGAGAATAGGATACGACCACCGGTGTGGGAAAGCAATGACAGCAACGAAGCGTTCACTTAGACTGAAAGATACTTGCCTCTAGAGAAACGCTCCTCCACAACCCATTTCGACACGACCGGTGGCTTTCCGGCATACACTCTAATGTCAAGATGCGGCCCTGATTCCGACCCGCTCGCCATTCCGGAGTTCTGATGGTTCCTCGTGCTCTGTGGCTGCTACCAGAGAGAGACAAGTCGCCTTCCCAAATCATATACCGTGGCCAGACGGGCACCCCTCGTCGATGGGAAGAGCCCAATATTCTTCGGGCGAGATATTTGGGGCCTAGTGATGCCAAGGAGCTCCGCTCGATCTTGGATATCGGCAGGGGCAGGGCCCCCGCGCTGTTCCTCTCGATTGAGGAGCGTTCCGACGGTGCAAGAACAGGTGTTCTCTACGGGTGGCTCTCCGAAGAGGCGCTTAGATGGCATACTGGGAGTCAGTGGAAGGAGTCTGTCGGTGCGATGAAGTATGTGTCGCAGGACAGGAACGGGCCTTGGCAGTGGGAAATTGATGAGCGATCAGGCCGACAGGGATTTGTAGCGTTCTCCGGGCGGAGGGGAATGTGTCGGGTGTTGAGGGTCGAGACGCATGCAGAGGGTTACCCGGTTTTCATCCTCGGCCCGCCTGGGTTGGAATCGGACCACTCCGAAGCAAGACATTCTGGCGGGGAAGTGAGTAGGGATGGTGGGTTCGAGCCGGAGGAGCAATTGCAGGTCATGATTAGTTCAACGATTGGAGACTTGGAGAAGGACCGAGAGATCGCTGAACAAGTTGTGAAGCAGCTTGGACACAAGGTGTTCAGAAGCGACAGGGAACATGCTCGACCCCAATCGTCGGTGCAGGTGTGTATCGAGAAGTCGCAGGGGTGCGACATTTACGTAGGGATACTCGGTGCCCAGTATGGTTCGTTCGTTCCGGATCGACAGGTCTCGTTCGTGGAAATGGAGTTTGATGAGGCCCAGGGCTCAGACCCGACGAAGGTACTGATCTTTGCTAGAAACATGCCGGCCGCTGATGATCGTCAGAAGGCGTTCAGGGACCGAGTGCTCCAAGGCCCGAAGGGGTATTTCGCAACCATGTACCAAGCACCAGAGCAACTTGAGCGGTCGATTCGTGGGGCGCTCGTTGATTGGATTGCCAAACGTGTTAGGGCGACGGCCCAGAAGGGGCGTCTGGGAGGAGGTGACGCGGTCCAGGGGGTGCCGCTTCCCGTGGTCGCCTCCGCAGGCTCACTTCCTGCGCTTGAGGTGAAACACGAGCTTGAGGGACATGGAGTTTCCCGGGGTCCGGAAGGCACAGCGTACAACCTCTACGTCAAGCTGGGGGTTCACAACCCTCACCTGGGCGTCACAGCGAGGAGCGCCTTGGTCCGCTATGGGTGCAAGTCGCATCACAGACTGGACATGGACGGCGGTGTCGACGGGAACGGCCAATTCCCCTTCCCGCGGGTCCCTGGGACGTCGGACCAATTCGAGGATGATGGACGTCACCCCATTCGAGGTGGCCAGACGCGGTGGGTCATCCGCATTCCGGTGGAAGTTCGTGAACCGGCAATGGCGGTTGAGGATTTCGAAGTGGAATTTGATGTAACGGCGGAGGGGTTTGGGCGTGCAGAAGGTCGTCTGACCGTTCCCAGGGGTGAGATCTTGAAACTCATTGAGGAGAATTATGGGGGTCCAAAGAAAGAATCGCTGAGTGAGGAAAGGCCGTTCGTTTGGTATAGCTTTCTTGTTTGCCCTGCGGGGGAGTTCTCATTTGCAACGCTCGCGCGGCTTCATGATGCTATCAAGGTGGCCAAGTTTGCGTTCAGAGGAGGCGATTCTTCTTCCAGGCGGATCACATTTCCCCCAGGCCGGATCACTGCGATCGGGGGTGGGAAATCGATCTCCTGGTCCCATTCGGTGACCGACACGGACGTTCAATCCAGGATGACGTTTGAGTGCGAGGCGACGCTGGATGGCTCGTTTCGTTTTGTTGTGCAGGAGGAGCCGATCGACCAGAGCCATGGGAGGAAGGATGTTATCCCGGTCCGAGTGGCCACGATTCTGTCCTATAGCCTGCTGGTGCTGGTCCTTGCAGATCGACTCTTTCCCCGATTGCGTACGGAGAAGTTGGAGCTGGATCTGACAGTGGAAACCGCCGGACCTTGCCCGTTGGATACGCTGCCTTTCGAAGCCATGGCCACATCGGCCATGTTGCACGTGGCAGATCGGCGCGATCTCAGGTCGAGGGTACGGATTCCCCGCAAGATGATACGTAGTAGGGACGCGTTGGAAAACGGTGAAGGAGTGGAATCGCTAAAGGATCTGCTGGATGGCATCACCAATGCGTTTCAATCAAGCACCGGACTCGCAAGTGTGAGTAGCGAGGACCTCCATCAAGAGGTGAAGCGCTTTCTGGATGGAGTGGTGCGAGGGGACGGTAGCCGTGGAGCGTAGTTGGAGTATTGGCTGATGGGGTCAAGCTTAATCCTATCACCATTCGTAGAGGCTTGAGGGGGACTTGGCGCCAATTCTCGCGCATCCGCTTCTGAACTTCGTCGGGATACGTCGTAAATCTGCTGCCCTCGATGAGGCCTGGGGCGATGCAATTGAAGGGTCGCCCGCTTCCAAGTCCCGGGCCAAACTGGTAGGCTGATCCGGTCGATATGCGCGATATTCAGCGCAACGAGCTGGGGCGAACGGGGATCAAGGTCTTTCCGCTGGGACTCTCCGCCACCTACCGTCCGGGGAAGGATACGGTGTTCAAAGCCTTGGACGAGGGCGTCAACCTCTTTTTCTGTTTCGGCTTCGATTCCCACATGATCAAGGTCCTCCGCGGGCTGTCTCATGATCATCGTCATGACGTTGTGATCGCCACGGGGGCGTACAATCTGCTCTGGGGCCATCCCAATCTCCGTCGAACGCTGGAGAAACGGCTCCGGCAGCTCCGGACGGATTACATCGATCTGTTCCTGTTTCTGGGCGTGACAAAGCCGAAACACCTCACGGATGATGTGCGCGAAGAGATGGCCCGCTTTCGTGAGGAAGGGAAGGTGCGCGCGATCGGCATCTCCACGCACAACCGTCCCTTCGCAGGTCAGCTATGTGCGAACGGAGCCTTGGACGTCATCATGATGCGCTACAATGCAGCCCATCGCGGCGCGGAGGAGGACATTTTTCCCCACTTGGGCGTCCACGACCCGGGGGTGGTGGGCTACACGGCCACGCGGTGGAGGTATCTGATGCGCAGACCGACGGCCTGGCCATCGGAGGGACGCATTCCGACGGCGGGGGAGTGCTATCGTTTCGTTCTGTCCAATCCCAATGTAGATGTGTGTCTCACGGCTCCTCGGAATCGCAAGGAATTGGGCGAGAACCTGGCCGCCGTGCGCCGCGGGCCATTGACGGACGATGATCTCGGGTTCATGCGGCAGTTCGGCGACGCCGTGCACCACACGAAGAAATGGTTCATGTGAGCGGCTCTCGCGCCAACTCCTGAATCTTCACCGAACAGATCCCCTCTGGCGTGGTTTGACATAAGGACCGGGCGGGTCTACGACTCTCAGGAACCGCATTTCAAGGGAGGTGTCTCATGGCGAACATGAATCCGCAGGAAATGATCGCGGCGCAGAGGGAAGAGTGGACCCGCGTGGCTCCGGCGTGGGAGAAGTGGGATGAGGTGTTCGATCGGAACACGTCGTTCGTCAACTACAGACTACTGGCGGAGGCCCGCCTTCGACCGGGCTACCGCGTCCTGGATCTTGGCTCCGGCACGGGCTACCCGGCGCTCTTGGCGGCCGAAGCGGTGGGCCCGACGGGATCCGTGATCGGCCTCGATCTCTCAGAAGCCATGCTGAACGTTGCCCGCCGTAAGGCGAACGCCAAAGGCCTTGCCAATGTTGAGTTCAGAACGGCCGATGTGTGTGCGCTTGATTTCGATGACGGATCCATCGATGCCGTGACGAGCCGTTTTTGCCTGATGTTCCTTCCGGATGTTTCCAAGGCCGCAAGGGATATCGCGTGCGTGCTGCGACCGGGCGGATATGTAGCGGCCGCCGTCTGGTCGGCGCCCGAAAAGAATCCGATGACCTCCACGCCGATGGGTGTGCTCAGGAAAATGATGACGCTGCCCCCGCCCGATCCGAACCAACCGGGTATTTTCAGGCTGGCGAAACCGGGCGATCTCCGAGGGATCATGGAATCGGCCGGTTTGGAAGTGGTGTCGGAAGATGAGACCGAGGGGGAATCGTTGTTTGATTCGGTGGACGAATACTTTCAGGCCCTCATGGAGATTGCGGCGCCCCTCCAGACGCTGTTCGCGAAGCTCACCGCGGAGCAGCGGGGAACGGCGGAATCGGAGATCAAGCAGTTGATTTCGAAGTACCGAAGGAATGGCAACGTGGCGCTACCGACGGCCGTGCGAGTCGTCGCCGCTCGAAAGCGGCTGGTGTGATCGACGCCCGTGGCCGGGTGGAACCCACGATGACGGGGAAGACCTGCATAGTGACTGGCGCCAATTCGGGGGTGGGGTACTTCACCGCCCTGGGGCTGGCGAAGACAGGCGCACGGGTGGTGATGGTCTGTCGAAGCCGCGAGAGGGGCGGAGAGGCTCTGGATACGATCCGCAAGGAGACGGGGAGCAAGTCCGTTGAGCTGATGATCGCCGACTTTTCGTCCCAAACCTCCATTCGGACATTTGCCGGGGAGTTTGTGAAACGTCATCCGCGGCTTGACGTGCTGATCAATAATGCCGGAATCATCGCGGGTCCTCGGGTGGTGACCCCGGAAGGGTTGGAGTACACCTTCGCGCTGAATCACATCGGATACTTTTTGACGACAGCACTGTTATTGCCCCACCTGAAGAAAAGCGCGCCGGCGCGGATTATCAATGTGGCGTCGGAGGGCCACCGGATGGGGCGGATTCGTTTCGACGATCTCCAGATGGAGCGGGGATACACGGCTATGAAGGCGTATAACCAATCGAAGCTGGCGAACGTCCTTTTCACTTACGAATTGGCGCGGCGGCTGGAGGGAACCGGTATCAGCGCCAACTGCCTGCACCCCGGCGCGGTGGGTTCCAATTTCGGCGGCACTTCCGTGTGGTGGATGCGGGTCGGGATGAAACTCGGGAAGCCGTTTCTGTTGACGCCTGAGAAGGCGGCGCGCGGGCCCGTCTACCTGGCGACTTCCTCGGAGGTGGCGAACGTGACCGGTAAATATTTCTGGAACAAACGCGTCATGCCATCGTCGGGGCGATCCCATAATAATGAAGATGCAGGAAAGTTGTGGGAGGTGAGTGAGAGGTTGGTGGGGGTGAGATAAGAGACTTCCTTCGATGGACGCGGGCTGAAGCCCGCAGCCACCAAGATGCAGATCAGGGGTAGGCGCAGGCTTTAGCCCGCGGACCTTCCATGGTCCGTCCGGTGGTCTTGGCAGCGACCTACTCTCCCATCCACCTAAGGCGGATAGTATCATCGGCCCTGAGGAGCTTAACGACCGTGTTCGGAATGGGAACGGGTGTTTCCCCCTCGGCATGACCACCAAGACCACCTGACGGACCATGGGCCGAGCGCCGCTCTGTATAGCACGTCCCACGATATTTGCAAGACGCCGCCGGCGGAGGGGCGCCGGGGCTAGGAATCTTTGCCCTTGAGCTTCAGCTTCTTGACCCAGATGGAGAGCTGGGAGCGATCTACCCCGAGATCGCGGGCGGCCTCGGAAATATTGTTCTCCGCGCGGCGAAGGGATTCGATGATCAGTTCCCTCTGGTACTCCAGCACGGCGCTCTTGAGATTCTGACCTCTCCTCCGCCCCTGTGGCATTTCGGGAGTAGAAATGCCTTCGCCCTGGGCCAAGTCCTGGACGTCGATTTCGGCTTCACGCGCAACGACGTGTGCCGTCCGCAGGAAGTTTTCCATCTCACGGATGTTGCCGGGCCACGGCCGGCCCATGAGAGCGGACAGGGCGCGTTTGCTGATCTTCTTGGGCGATTCCTTTTCTTCCACAGCGATCTGATCCAGAAAAGCGCGGGCGAGCGCGGGGATGTCCTCCCGCCGCTCACGCAAAGGCGGGATCTGGATCCGGTACACGCCCAGGCGGTAGTAGAGATCTTCCCGGAACGTTTTCTCCGCCACAAGGGTTTTCAAATCGCGGTTCGTGGCGGCGATGATGCGAACGTCCAACTTTCTTTCGCGCGTGTCTCCCACCCGTCGTATGACGCCATCTTGAAGAACCCGGAGGAGTTTGACCTGGAGGGGGAGGGGCAGCTCCCCGATTTCATCCAGGAACAGAGTTCCCCCTTCAGCCACTTCGAACAGGCCCGGTTTCTCCCGATCCGCCCCGGTAAACGCGCCCTTCACGTGTCCGAAGAGTTCGGACTCGAAGAGATCCTGCGGCATCGCCCCGCAATTGACCGGCACGAACGGTTTGTCTTTGCGCGGCGAATTGAAATGGATGGCTCGGGCCGCCAGTTCCTTGCCCGTTCCGCTTTCCCCTTGGAGGAGGACGGGGACTCGACTCTCCACGGCCCGATCCACGGAGAGGAGGACGCGCCGGAGGGCCGGACTCGATCCGACGATGCGTTCATACTTGTATTTCGGCTGTTCCTCGCGGATCAAGACACTGAGCTTTTCTTCGGCCTCCTCCAGCCGGGTTTCCTGTGAGGCCAATTGGTCCTTGAGTTTCCGATTCGCCTCCTCCAGTTGGTGGTTCAGCGTCTCAATCTGATCCTTGGAATCTTTCAGTTCACGAACCGTTTTTCTCAACTCGCGCTGGTCACGCACGTTTTGAGCGATCAGTTGGGCCTTGTAGATCGCCACGGCGGCAAGTTCGCTCAGGACGGAAAGCAACGGGACGTCCTGCTCGGTGAAACGTCCCGCCTTCAGACGCGTGTCCATGTACAGGGCGCCGATGGCCTCGCCGCGCATGAAGAGGGGAACGGCAATGACGGAGCGGAGCTGGAGCTGGTAGATGCTGGCGGAATCCTTGAATCGCGGATCCTTCATGGCGTCCAGTGCGATGACGGGCTGGTGCGCTTCGAGCGTTTCCTGGGCAACGGTGAGAGAAAAGTTCTCCGCGGTGTCGCGGATGTCCTTCTTGTCATGGGACCGCGCGACGCGGACCACCGGCGCACCGTTTTCCATGAGGAGGAGAAAACCGCGCTCGGCATCGGTAAACGCCAGGAGGGAATCGACGATGTCGACAAGAAGATCCTGGAGATCCAGGGCCGAATTGATCTTGCGTGCCACATCAAGGAGGTTGAAGGCCTCCGTGTCGGTCCTCCGGCGGTGGAGTGGGGGGTCAGCCGACGGTTGGGGTGGATCGGCGGGTGTGACCGTGGGTTGGACCGGAACCTGCCGTGTTCCACCGGGTTCCGGTTCCTGACCTTTGGATGGATTCCCGGCGGACCCGCCGATCACGATTCGTGACGACATGAGGGTTTTGCCTTCGGATGACATAGGGACCTCCTCGGACGGTTCGGAAGAAGATGGGGAAGAGACTCGCTCCGGTGGCGTGAGAGCCGACCACTCGCGAACGATCTTTTCCCGGATCAACGGGTCTTTCGAGGGCGACTGATCCAGCGTCGTGAGGGCCTTTTCGAAGCAGGCACGGGCCGAGCGTGGATCGGTCTGTCGAAGAGACTTGCCCTTGGCAAAGAAGAATCGAATTTGAACGAGGGGGGGCGATGCCTCCCCCACCTGCGGCTCGCACGCGGCCAACTCCGAGTGGGCTTCGCGGAGGAGGCCGCGGTCGGCGCGGATCTCGGCCAGTTTGAGACGGGAGAGCATGAGATCGTCGGGCATGCCGAGCCGCTGAAACAGGTCGATCGCCTGCTCGCACTCCCGTTCCGCACGGTTGAGATGGGATCGCTGCTCGAAGCATTCAGCCAGTTCGAGCCGGAGAGCGGCCTCGAGGTGGATCATCCGCAGATCTTGAGCCAGGCGAAGGGCCTCTTCATACGCATTCTCAGCGCCGGCCATGTCCCTCGCCTGCGCCCGGAGGATGCCGAAATTGTACAGCGCGCGGGCCTCATCCGTCCGGTCTGAAATTCTTCGGAAAATCGTGAGGGCTTTCTCGTAATGCTTCGATGAAACGTCGATGTTCTGGGCTTTGTGGAAGGCGACGCCGAGGTTGACGTAGGCGAGCGCCGTTCCCCGAAGATCGCCGATTTCCTGGCTAAGGGTAGCGCACGATTGGAACAGGGAAACGGCTTCATCCAGGCGCCCCTGGGCGAGATGGGCGACGCCCAGTGAATTCAGCGCGAGGGCGTGACGGGCCGAGCGTCCGGAACCCTTCGTCTCCTCCGCATTCCGGTGAAAGAGGGGAATGGCGGACTCCATCTCTCGCCGGTAGAGATGAAACTTGGCGAGGACATGGCGAAAGGCCAGCCGTTCATCATCCGGGCATGACTTGCCTCCCGACAGATAGGAACGGCAAAGGGCGGCGGCCTCATCGTATTGGGATTGTTCCAGAAGGATGTCGGCAAGAAGCGCATCCAGGACCGGCAGCCAACGGGAATCGAGAGCCAGTCTGGACGTGATTCCCCGGATCGCCTCGGCGGCTTCGTTCAAACGCCCCCCATGTCGGTAGGCGTGGGCGAGCCCCGAGGTGAGTTCGGCGCGCGCATCGAGCCCTTCGGCTTGATTGAGGAGTTGCCGGAAAGTTTCAATGGCATCCGGAAAGCGGGCGGTGGCGGATTGGGCCTGGGCCAGGAGCGTTCGGTATGTGATGGCGTCGGCCGGGGGCAAAGGCGCCGCGGCGTCGGCGTGCTCTTCGAGAAAGCGCAGGGCGGGTCCCGGCTGATGGAGCCGGACGAGGAGTTGGAGGTCCGGACGCGCAAGGGCGAACGCCTGGGCCGGTTTCCCGGCGAGGAAATATTCATGGGCCCGATCGAAGGCGGACATGCGACCATCCGCGTTGGTCTCGTTCCGACCGAAGGAGAGCTGGGTCCAGCGTTCCGCGAGCTGGAGGTGTTTGGCGGCCCGCTCCGACGGATTCATTTGCGACAGGACGGCTTCGCGGCGCACGTCACTCGCGAGCTGGGAGCCCTCCGGCCCCTGGCGGACCCAGCCGAGATCTTGAGTCCGGCGCAGATGGCTCGTGCCCAGGCCACTCAGGAGAGGATCGAGGGATTCGAGATCCTCGGCCATCATCCCTTTGGGTGACACACAGAGCCATTCCAGAATCGTCCTTTCCGGTTTGCTCAACCGCTTGAGTTCTTCCGCGAACCAGACAGAGAGATTGAGCGTGGCGTCGAGCCGGCTCCAATCCAACGTCTCGAGTTGGGCTTCGAGGTCCTCCCCGGGCCGGAGGACCTTTTCCACCAGGAGCCTGAGATACTCGACGAACAGCCCCGGCACGCCCTCCGTCTTGTCCATCAGGCGCCTCAGAAGACGGCCGGGTGGATCGGCGACTCCGAGGAGGGATTTCAACACGCCTCCGGCTTGCTCGTCGCTCCACGGCCCCAGCATCAGGGTCCGATCCAGAACGAGCCGGATCGGAAGCGCTTCCTCCGATGCGCTTGTCACCAAGAGGAAGGTGGAGCCGTCGGCCTTCGTATTCGGGTCTTCACCCAGTGTCATGCAGTAGTAGGACAGGAGTTCGCGGACATCCGCCTTCCGATCCAGGTCATCCACCAAGACGATGAGATTTCGCCGGACCGTGAGGACACTTAGCGCGGCGGCGAGTTTCTCGAGGAATTGGACGTGCTGCATGTCGGGAGTGGTTTCGAGCGACGGGGGATCGGGGGCCTCCTTGAATGTTTCCGGGAGGAGGGCCTTGAGATAGGGTGCATAGGGCCGCAGGGCAGCCGCATCCTGCGTTACCGGCAGCCTCTCGAACAATTCCGGAAGACCTGATTTCTGATCGGCGAGCGAAACGACCCTTTCATCGCGGAGTTCGGCCCATCGCCGGAACTCATCGAGAAGTTCGGATTTTCCCGTCTCCGGCCGACCCACGATGGCGCCCACGAAGAGGGGCTGGAAGGCGTTTCGGCATTCGTCGAACCATGCGCACATCTCTTTCAAGGGCGACTCCAATCCCGAGAGCATCGCCGTGGCCTTGTCCGGCAACCGCTGACGGCCGGGTTCGAGGGCGTAGCGCGTGGAGGAGCGAGCGTTGATCCGAGAAATCACCTGGTTGGCCGACCAGAAACGGTGCCTTGGATTGGGCTCCAGAAGGGTGACCAGGATTTCCCGGAACAAATCCGGCACGTCGGCGCGGAAGGCTTCGGGTGGAGGAGGCACTCGCCCGACGGTCTCCCGTACGAGTTCCTCGATGCTCTTTCCGGTGGAGCCGGCACTCGATGCCGAATCGTCCTCCGGGATTTTCTTGAAGGTCCGGCTGAACATGACCGCGAGCGAGTAGAGGTCGGCACGACCGTCCACCTGCTCGCCGAGGGCCACCTCCGGCGCGATATACGGGAACGTTCCTGCGATCAGCCCCTTTTGATTGAACCGGCTGATTTCATCGGCGATACCGAAATCCAGAATTTTGACTTGAGGGGGCATGCTGCCGGAGCCGGGGTTGACGAGCACGTTGGAAGGCTTGATGTCGAGATGAATGACGCCTTGGCGGTGGAGAAATTCGAGGCCTTGGAGAATCTGGACGAAGGCTTCCCATCGCGAAGGCCACGAGGCATCCCGGAGAAACTGAGAGAGGCTCGGCCCAGCCACGAGGTCTTCCGTGAGGTAATGGGTGCCTGTCGCATCATCGATCAGCAGGTCATGCACTTGGACGAGCGCCGGATGATGGAGATGGGAGAGGAGCCGCATCTCTTTGCGAAAAGATTCGTCCCCCCACTCGGTAACGTCCTTGAAGAACTCCTTGACGGCCACCTCGCGATTGAGCGTGCGATCGAACGCCCGATGGACGCGACCGAATTGTCCTTGGCCGAGGCTGTTCAATATTTCGAGCCGGCCGAAGAGCATTGTACCCATCTGGATGGATGATAACCGGACCGTTGTGTATTGCAACAGTAATCGTTATGGCAGGTCACACACCTATGTGACGAAAATCACCAAGCATTGAACGATCATGGATATCATATCGTCATTACATGCAGAACAGCGCGGAACTCATGCCATACAGTTGGAACGCCGATTGCGAATGCGGGGGTATGGAAACGATCAGAACTTGCAGACAAGTGGTACAGCATGGAGGTGAAGGATGAGGAGCATTTTATCGATGCTGGCGGGAGTCTCGTCGCCGGGAACATCCGTCATGATCTGGACGTTGCAGGATTGTGCGCATGGAGCGCCCCATCACGACGGACAAGTGACAGTGAGTCACCCACCTGCGTCGGCCGGTGCGCCTCAAACGAAACCGGCGGCTTCACCCGAATCCGGACCTGCGGAGAGCCATATGGTGGATCGAGGCGATCACCGAAAGAGGAAGAATTCTCGATGATCGTGCCCCGTTTTGCCTTGAAGCGATGGGGTACCCCCCGTACACTGCGATACGGACGGATGCAAGACTCACCTTGGACAGGAGCCACGGCATTGAATGGAGATTGGCTCTACCGGATTTTGATATGCGGGCTCGCATTTTTTCTGGCGATCGGATTCTCCGGGTGCGGACTGACCGGCAAGGCGGGGCGGTCGGAATCGGCGAAGCCACCCGAAGCCGTGGATCCCGGCACATTGAAGGTGGAGGCGGTGTTGCCGCTGACGGTCGAGCAGGCTGCGATGCTGGAGGCGGTGAATCAGGGGTTGAGGTCGGGTGTTCGGGGTGCGGGGAAGGATGCGGGCGTGCTTGCGGATGTGCTCTGGGACGAGCAGGTTGTGGCTGAGGGTGTTCCCGCGGCGGTGCGCGGGGGAGTGAGGGGCGGCGTGCGTGGATTTGGAGAGCCCGTGGGATTGCCGGGTGCGCCGGCTCGCCCCAATGGAAACATTCCGAAATCAAAAAAGCGACAGTCCTCCGATTCGGGGGACCTCGGGATCGAGATTTCCGCCGCCGTGCCGAGATCCATTCTTTCACCGGGCTTGCATGCCTTGGGCATCCGCATTCGAGTGGCCTCGCGCCCGGAAATGGTTCTTGCCAGTACGCTGCTTCGGACGGAAGTCGGACTGGGCGGGGGTGTCCCAGGAACGGAGACGATTGTGGAGCGCCCGGTGGAACCGGGTGAGATCCAACTGCCCGATGCGGACGGGGACGGAGTGTCGACCCTGATGGAGATTGTTGTGATTCAAGCCGAGGTGGGTTTGGAGGCCGCGCTTCTCATGGCTGCGGATCCCGCGAGCGCACCGGCTCCGGAGCAGGCGGAAAAAGTTTTTCTTGTGCTCCAAAAAGACCTCAAGCCGTTCCTGACGAAGCAGGGGGTGCCGGAATCGTACGAACTGCCTTCGCCGGACTTGACGCCGCCGGACACCGCCGTCGTCAGTCGTGAGCCGTCAGTCGAAAGTGGTCAGGAGGTTGTTGCTGCCTTCTCGTGCAACGAGGACTTCTGCGCGTATCGCTGCTCACTCACGGGACCGGAGCGTTTCGAGGCAAGGCCGTGCACATCACCGTTTGTCCTGAGGCTGTCGAAGGACGGTGCGTATGACCTTGCGGTCCAGGCGGCCGATGGCTTCGGCAATGCAGACCCCACACCGGCCCGATTCTCGTTTGTCGTTCTCCCCACCTGCGTCCCCAGCGTGGAAATCTGCGACGGCAAGGACAACGATTGCGATTCCGAGATCGACGAGGGGAACGTATGTGACACGACGCCTCCCGAGACAGCTATCAGCGTTCAGCCGTCAGCGGTCAGCAACAGGACTTCGGCCGGGTTCGAGTTCTCCTGCACTGACCCGGTAGCCGCACCCTTTATGGGTGCGTCTTTGGACGCAGGCGTAAAGCCTGCGCCTACCTGCTCCTTCTTCTGCCAATTGGACATTGGCACGCCTTCTTCTTGCGCGTCACCCCTTACGCTCTCTCTCCTCTCGGACGGCAGCCACACCTTCTCCGTCCACGCCGTCGACACGGCGGGGAACAAGGATCCCACACCGGCGACGTTCACGTGGACGGTGGACACGACGCCCCCGGACACAGCGATCAGCGATCAGCCGCCGGCGGTCAGCAACCAGACCTCGGCCACCTTCAAGTTCACGTCGCCTGACACGGCGGCAACATTCCAGTGCTCCACGGACAATGGAACGTATTCTGCCTGCGTGAGCCCGCTCGTCCTGAGCGTGTCGAAGGACGCGGGCCACACGTTTGCCGTGCGGTCCATCGATCCTGCGGGGAACACCGACCCCACGCCGGTTTCCTATGCGTGGTCGGTGGACACGACGGCGCCAACCGTAGCGATCAGCTCTCAGCCGTCAGCTATCAGCGGATCAACGACTGCGACGTTCACGTTCACGTGCAACGATTCTTCCTGCACGTTGGAGTGTTCACTCGACACTGCGGCCTTTGCGGCATGCACCTCGCCGAAGAGTTACACGGGGCTCTCGGGGGGATCGCATACGTTCCAAGTGCAGGCGAAAGACGCGGCGGGGAACACGGGACCGGCGGCCTCCTCCACGTGGACAATCGATGTAACTCCTCCGACGTTCTCGGGTCTGGTCTCGGCCACCGCGGTTGCGACGTACCAGATCAACCTGGCGTGGTCCGCGGCGACGGACAACGTCAGTGCGAGCTCGAGCCTCGTGTACAAGATCTGCATGAGCACGACGAGGGGAGCGTGCGGCAGCTCGTTCGTAACGTCCTACACGACCTCCGCCGGTGCAACGAGCTACTCCGTCAGCGGCCTGAGCACCGGGACCTCCTACTACTTCATGGTCAAGGCGGTGGACACGGTGAATAATGCGGATGCAAATGGGACCGAGAGGTCGGCCATGACGTGGGGCACGAGGATAGCCCAGGCCGTCACCAATCACTTTGGGCAGCATGCCTGCACGTTGCTGTCGAACGGAACCGCCCGGTGCTGGGGCGACAATGTCTACGGACAACTGGGTGACGGTTCGTCCGTCAGCATGCAGACCGCTCCGGTGGCCGTAACAAGTCTGACCGGTGCCGTCGCGCTGTCGGGGGCTCGAAATCATACGTGCGGTCTGCTGGCGGACGGCTCCGTCCGGTGTTGGGGAAAGAACGACTTTGGACAATTGGGTGACGGATCGACGGTGTTGAGGTCCGTGCCTACGGCCGTCTCATCCCTGACGAGCGCGGTGCAGGTTGCGGGAGGCCACTTTTTCTCCTGCGGGTTGGTGTCGGGCGGCTCGGTCCGGTGCTGGGGCAGCGATCAGTACGGGCAGTTGGGGGACGGATCGTCCAACAACAGCAAGAGCACGCCCGTGGCGGTTTCGAGCCTGACGAACGCGATTGCCGTGGCATCGGGAGGCTATCACACTTGCGCGTTGTTGCCTGATGGCACGGTCAAGTGCTGGGGATGGAACAATTATGGAGAGATCGGCGATGGTTCCACGGTGGACAAGACGACGCCGATTGCGGTCTCATCACTGACCAACGCCGTTTCCCTCGCGGCCGGCGGCAATCACTCCTGCGGACTCGTATCGGACGGCACGGTTCGATGTTGGGGGTCCAACCTGTTCGGTCAGCTCGGGGATGGCACCACGGTCGACAGGTGGACCTCCGTGGCTGTCTCCACGCTCACCAACGTGGCGGCGGTTGCGGGCGGCATAGACCACACCTGTGGATTGCTTTCGGATGGGACCGTGAAGTGCTGGGGACTCAACGGCAATGGTCAGCTTGGAGATGGCACTTCGAACAATAGCTGGACGCCTGTCGCCGTGTCGAGCCTCACGGGGGCCGTGGCGGTTGCGGGTGGCAACAACTTTACGTGTTCACTCCATTCGGATGGCTGGGTGCGGTGCTGGGGAATCAATACTGCGGGCGGGCTGGGCGACGGGACCGTAACCGAGCGGTTCACTCCTGTTTCAGTGACCATGCCCGCGGGCCCCCTCGGGGCAAAGCTCCCGCGAGTCAGAGATACCGCCGCCACCGGCGCATCCGCACGCCCGTTCCGCAAAGGGCTTGATGGAGGCACCCTCCATATGTGCGCCCTGGTCTCGGAAGGGACCGTCCGGTGTTGGGGCGGCGGGAACGTCGGCCAGCTCGGCGATGGCGGCACGACCGTCGCCGCCGGAAGCCCCGTCGTTCCCTCTTCGCTCACCGGGGTGGTGGCGCTGGCGACCGGGACTACCCATTCCTGCGCCGTCACGAGCGACGGCGGGGTCAAGTGCTGGGGCAACAACGGCACCGGCCAGGTCGGTGATGGAACGACAACGACTCGGCTCACTCCGGTGGCTGTGACCGGCCTCAGCAATGCCGTCGCGATTGACGCCGGGAAAGCTCACACTTGCGCGCTGGCTGCGGAGGGTTCCGTGAAGTGCTGGGGCCTGAACTTTGCCGGCCAACTTGGCGATGGGACCTCGTTGAGCAAGAACACGCCGGTGGCGGTCTCGACGCTGACCGGAGCGGTGGCGGTAGAAACCGGCGGCGGGTACGACGTGACCAGTGGTCACACCTGCGCCCTGATATTCGATGGAACGGTGAATTGCTGGGGATATGGAGCGAGAGGTGCCCTGGGTAACGGCTCCGGCATCAACAAACACTCCCCTGTGGCCGTCTCATCCCTCACCAACGCCGTCTCGGTTATGGCCGGCGTCGAGCACAGTTGCGCCCTGCTCGCCGACGGTGCGGCACGATGCTGGGGGCGGGACAACTACGGGCAACTCGGTGACGGCACAACCACCAATGCTTCTGTGCCCGTGGCGGTCACTTCCCTCACCAATGCCATTGCGATGGCTGGCGGTTACACCCACACCTGCGCGCTGCTTTCGAACGGCGCGGTGAAGTGTTGGGGACGCAACAACAGCGGGCAGCTTGGTGATGGAACAACAACCGACAGTTTGATCCCCGTGAACGTGACTTCACTCAGCTCGGTGGTCGCCCTTGGCGGTGGCGAGGAGTTCACCTGCGCCATGATCTCCGATGGCACGATCAAGTGCTGGGGAGAGAACAACCTCGGCCAGATCGGTGACGGCGCCGATTCGCCTACGAACAAGAGCATTCCTACCCAAGTCCTCAACTTCCCGTAGCACACCCCCGGCCATCTTGGTGGGGGGTGATCCGAAAGTGAATAATGGGTGACGGCGGTCATGAAAAAAAACTTGATGGGCGTCATTTCGGGGTAGGACCGGGTTGGGTACCGTGACGGTCCATGAACGACCCGAAATCGGTTTCGAGTAGCCCTAATCTTGACAATAACGATCATAATAAGAGCGACGAATCACCCTCTCGAAGAACTTTTCTCCAATTGATGGCCGGCGCGGGCGGATCGCTCGCGTTCATGACGAAAGACGCGTGGGGAAGCGTGTTCACCTTCTTCGAACCGTTCGACACGCCGAATCCACTCGCGCAGTACCCGAATCGCGGATGGGAATCGGTGTACCGCGATCTCCTTGCCTACGACAGCACGTTCAGTTTTCTCTGCGCCCCGAACGACACGCACAACTGCCTCCTCCGCGCCTACGTGAAGAACGGCGTCATCACGCGCCTCGGTCCCACCTACGGTTTCGGCAAGGCCGTGGACCTCTATGGAAACAAAGCATCGCACCGTTGGGAGCCGCGCTGCTGCCAGAAGGGACTCGCGCTCGTCCGCCGGTTTTACGGCGACCGCCGATGCAAATATCCGCTCGTGCGGGCCGGATTCCGGCAGTGGGTGATGGACGGATTCCCCCGCGATCCGGAAACCGGCCGAGTACCGTCCAAGTACGTCAATCGGGGGCGCGACGGCTGGCTCCGAGTGTCCTGGGATGAAGCGTTTCAATTCTCCGCGAAAGCGATGGCCAACATTGCGGAGACATACTCGGGAGAGCAAGGCGTGAAGCGGCTGAAGGCGCAGGGGTACGACGAGGCCATGGTCGAAGCCGTCGGTGGAGCGGGCGTGCAGACGATCAAGTTCCGCGGCGGAATGGCCGCCCTCGGGGCCACGCGCATTTTCGCGCAGTACCGTCTGGCCAACAGCATGGCCCTCCTCGATGCCAAAATCCGAAACGTCGGTCCCGACAAGGCGATCGGCGCGCGCGGGTGGGACAACTACTCGTGGCATACGGATCTCCCGCCGGGCCATCCCATGGTGACCGGCCAGCAGACGGTGGACTGGGACCTCGTGTGCGTGGAGAACGCGAAGCTCGTCATCGCCTGGGGAATGAATTGGATCGCCACCAAAATGCCGGACGCCCACTGGTTGACCGAGGCTCGCCTCAAGGGAACCAAAACCGTGGTGATCGCGTGCGAATACAGCGCCACGGCGAACAAGGCGGATGCCGCACTTGTCGTTCGTCCCGGCACCACTCCCGCTCTGGCCCTCGGACTGGCCGGCGTAATCCTCAAAGAGAAGTTGCACGACGAGGAGTACATTCGCCGCTACACCGACCTTCCGTTCCTCGTCCGCATGGACAACCTGAAACTCCTCCGCGCGGCGGAAGTCTGGCCGGATCGGAAAGCGTCGACGCTCCGGAACTACGTGTCCGTCGAGGCCTCGGGCGCGAAGTCGCCTCCGAATCACCTTCAGCCCACTCCGATCGTCCCCGAAGCCCTCCGGAACGAATGGGGCGATTACGTCGTATGGGACGAGACGGCCAAGGGGCCGAAGGCCGTCAGCCGGGACGAATACGGAAAGAAAGCGGCCGCGCTCAAGCCGGCCGTGTCGGGAGCGTTCACGGTGAAACTGGCGTCCGGGGAAAGCGTGGCGGTGAGAACGGTATTCGATCTCCTGTCCGAGTATGTCGAGAAGAACTTCAACGTGGAGCAGACGAGCGAAATCACCTGGGCGCCGAAGGAGGGGATCGAATGGCTGGCGCGGGAGATCGCGAAGAACAAGGCCGCCACGCTGTTCGCCGTGGGCATGGGCCCGAACCAGTTTTTCAACAATGATCTCAAGGACCGCGCGATCTTCTTCCTCGCCGCCCTCACGCGGAACATCGGGCTCATCGGCGCGAACGTGGGCAGTTTCGCGGGCAACTATCGCGCCGCCTTCTTCAACGGCCTGCCGCAGTTCATCGCGGAGAACCCCTTCGACCTGGAGCTGGACGGCGCCAAGCCATCCCGCCCCAAAGGCTACTCGAAAGCCGAATCGGTCCATTACTTCAACGACAGCGAGCACGTCCTCCGCGCGGGCAAGACGCTGATTACGGGGAAGAGCCACATTCCTACGCCCACCAAGGCGATCCACGTCACGAACAGCAACTCCCTCATCGGCAATGCAAAGGGACACTACGAATCGGTGATCAACGTGTTCCCGCGCGTGGAGTTCATCGCCGTGAACGAGTGGTGGTGGACGGCCTCCTGCGAGTACGCCGACGTCGTCTTCCCCGTCGATTCCTGGGCGGAGTTCAAATATCCGGACCTCACCATTTCCGTGACCAATCCGTTCCTCTACGTTTATCCCCGGTCGCCGCTCCCGCGAATTTTCAACACGCGATCCGATCTGGAAGTGGCCGCCGGACTCTCGAATGCGATGGCGGACGTGACGGGCGATTCGCGGTTCCGCGACATGTGGAAGTTCGTGAACGAGGGCACCGCGGAGCCGTACCTCCAACGCGTGCTCGATCACAGCAGCGCCACGCGCGGATACAAGATGAACGACATCGAAAAGAAAGCGCAGGAGGGCGTCCCATCGATTCTCCTGAGCCGCACGTATCCGAAAGCCGCCGGATGGGAGCAGTCGAACGAAGACAAGCCTTGGTACACGAAATCCGGCCGGCTGGAGTTTTATCGCGACGAACCGGAATTCATCGACAGCGGCGAGAACATGCTGGTCTACCGGGAGCCGGTGGATTCCACCTTCTACGAGCCGAACGTCATCGTGTCGGCGCCGCACCCGGCCCTCAAGCCGAAATCCCCGGAGGATTATGGCGTGAATCGCGCCGAGTTATCCGGCGACAAACGCCAAACCCGCCACGTGGTCAAGCCCTGGAGCGACGTCAAGAACACGCAGCATCCGCTTATGAAGGAAGGGCACCGGTTCATCTATCACACCCCCAAGTATCGTCACGGCGCACACACAACGCCGGTGGATACGGACGTCGTGGCCGTGTGGTTCGGCCCGTTCGGGGACGTGTACCGGCACGACAAGCGCAAGCCGTTCGTGGTCGAGTCGTTCGTCGACATCAATCCGCTCGACGGCAAGGAACTGGGAATTGAGGATGGGGATTACGTGTGGATCGACGCGGACCCGGCGGACCGGCCCTATCGCGGTTGGAAGAAGGGTACCGAGGAATACAAGTTGGCGCGGCTCCTGTTGCGTGCGCGGTACTATCCCGGTACACCGCGCGGCGTGGCGCGAACCTGGCACAACATGTTTGGATCGACCTACCAGAGCGTGAAGGGGCACGAGACGAATCCGACGGGCTTGGCGAAGGGTCCGGAGACGGGCTACCAGTCCATCTACCGGTACGGCAGCCACCAGAGCTGCACGCGCGGCTGGCTCAAGCCGACGTGGATGACCGACTCGCTCGTGCGAAAGGATCTCCTGGGCCAGAAAATCGGGAAGGGTTTCATGCCGGACGTCCACTGCCCCACCGGCGCGCCGCGTGAAAGTTTCGTCAAGATCACCAAGGCCGAGGACGGTGGGTACGGAGGCGAAAAACTCTGGAAGCCTGCGAAGGACGGGTTCCGGCCCGGATATGAGAATGATTCCATGAAATCCTTCTTGCAGGGCGGTTTCGTCAAGGTGAAGGCGTAGGCGAAGCGATGCCGAAGGTGAAGAATTGGCAGATTCGGCGCGAGATGGAGTACCCCTACGAGGAGTCGCGCCCCAAGAAGCAGGTCGCCTACATTTTCGATACCAACAAGTGCATCGAGTGCCAGACGTGCTCCATTGCCTGCAAGACGACGTGGACCTCCGGGAAGGGCCAGGAGTACATGTTCTGGAACAACGTCGAGACGAAGCCGTACGGGTTTTATCCGCTCGGGTGGGATGTCAAAATCCTGGAGAAGCTCGGTCCGCAGGAGTGGAACGGCGGCGCTTACGCAGGGAAAACGGTTTTCGAAGCGGCGGCCCCCGGCGAACGCGTGTTGGGATATCAGCCGCAAGAGGAGGACTACGCCTCACCGAACGTCGGCGAAGACGATGTATCCGCGGTCGTCGAAAAGGGCGCGTTCTTTCAGGGGATCCACAAGACGTGGATGTTCTACCTCGCGCGGATCTGCAATCACTGCACGTATCCCGCGTGCTTGGCGTCGTGCCCGCGGAAGGCGATCTACAAGCGTCCGGAGGACGGCGTGGTATTGATCGATCAGTCGCGGTGCCGCGGCTACCGTGAGTGCGTGAAAGCCTGCCCGTACAAGAAAGTGTTTTTCAATCTCATGACACGGGTCTCGGAGAAGTGCATCGCCTGTTACCCGCTTCTGGAACAGGGGAAGCAGCCGCGATGCGTGGAAACGTGCATCGGGAAGATCCGACTCCAAGGCTGGCTCAGCAAGCCGGGCGAGGAGAAGAAGGACAATCCGATCGACTATCTCGTTCGCATCAAGAAAATCGCCGTGCCGCTTTATCCTCAGTATGGATTGGAGCCGAACGTCTACTACATTCCACCGATCCACGTTCCGCGCGAATTCCTGCTCCAGATGTTCGGACCGGCGTTGGACCCGGCGGTCGCGGCCTATCGCGCCGCGAAGGACGACAAAGATCTGCTCGCGGCGCTCCTCTTGTTCGGATCATCGGACCAGACCTTGGGATCGTTCCGGCGCGAGGGAGAGATGGCGGTGGGACTCAACACGAACGGTCAGGAGGTGGTGCGTGTTCCTCTCAAGGAACCGGTCTACATCCGCCCGTATTTCGACAAGGAAAACAATGTCTACCGGCACAATATTTCGTAACGTCGCAGGGACGATCCTCGCGTTGTTCATGGTGGCGCCCGCGCCGATGGCGGGCGATTTCGAGGTGGAATCGAAGAACATTGGACCCAAGCCCGTTCCGTCCGGTCCGGCCGACGACGCATGGGGTTCGGCGCCGGAAACAGAGCTTGCGCTTCTGCCGCAGAACATGATCGCGCCCTCGCTGATCGAACTCACCATCCCGTCGCTGAAAGTCCGCAGCCTCCATAACGAGACGGACATCGCCATCCGCCTGCAGTGGCCTGACAGGACGCGTGACAGCATCCAGGACATCGGCCGTTTCTCGGATGGTTGCGCGATCGAATTCCCGATCGGCCCGGCGGACCCTTCGCCGTTCATGGGTCACGCGTCGCCCGGTCCGGGCCAGCCGGCAGGCCGCGTTCACATCGTTCACTGGAAAGCCACGTGGCAGGATGACATGGACCTCGGATTTCAGGGGGTTGCGAAGATCTATCCGAACGGATGGTGGGACGTTTACCCCTTTCTGAACGGCGCGTATCCGTTCCTGACGGAGGACAGCCTGACGGGCCGACAGACCATGAACTACTCGCCCGGAACGTACGTCGGCAATCCGGTCTCCCTGATGAAGCGAAAGGTGCCGGTCGAGGAGTTGATCGCGGAAGGGTTCGGGACGCTTACCACACAGCCGCGGCAGGACGCGTCCGGCCGGGGCGAGTGGAAGAGTGGTGCGTGGACGGTCGTTCTCATCCGCCCTCTTGTGTCGAAGGACGCGATGGACAGCGTCCTTCCCTTTGACGGCGAATCGAAAATCGCGTTTGCGCTGTGGAACGGATCCGATGAGGACCGCGGCGCGCGCAAGCACTACTTCCCATGGATTCCACTCAAGATTCAGAAGTAGGCCGGCCTGCGGTCGGCGGCATCGGTCCGGTCGGCCATGACGAGGTTAACCGCTGGATCGTTTGCGCCGATGTGTATCGCTTCCTGGCGGGGTGCTTCCGCTATCCCGAGACGGATGTGATGGCGACGAATCTTTCAGTGCTGGCGCTGGGGCTGGAGAAAATACAGACCGTTCCCAAATCCGTCCGAGCCCACATGCATCGGATGGCCGGCCTGCTGAATGGGGTGGGGGGACAGGATCTCCGTATCGAGCACGAACGCTTGTTCGGGACAAACCCGCTTTGTTCACCCTATGAGACTTCGTATTGCCCGGCGCGGAAGGAACGGATCCTTGGAGATTTGGCGGGCTTCTATCGGGCGTTCGGACTCCTGCCGGTCGCGGCTCGACCCGACATGCCGGATCACATTTGTGCGGAGATGGAGTTCATGTCAGTCGTCCTCCTCAAGGCGGCGTATGGATTGCGCCGAGGCGCCCGCGAAATGTCGGAAGTGTGCTTGAACGCCCACCAATCCTTCCTCGCCGATCACGTCGGCCGCTGGTACGCGGCCTTTGCGGATGCAGCGGAGGAACGGACGGACCTGGACGTATTCCGGAGCACAGCCGATCTGCTTCGTGAGTGGGTCGAGACCGATCTTCGCCTCTCCCACGTGAGCGCTACCTCCTACTCAGCCTCCCCTACCATCCCCTTCGGCGATTCCTCCCCCGCCTGCCCGATCGTTTCCTGAGCCGACCGGAGAATATTCACTTGAGATCCCATCCCGTAGCTTGGACAGAATGCGCGAACCACGGGGCCACGGCTCTGGAGAACTTCGGGCTCGACGCAGATCCTTGGAATCGAACCCTGAAACCCATTGTAGCCATTGTCGGCGGTCACCTGACGGGTAGATAGTCCTGACGAGGGCGTGGCTTGCGGGGCATGGCAGAGAGGATGCAGGCTGAAGCCCCATGCCAAGGAGGGTATGGGGCCATGATATGTTGCCGTGCCATGGAGGGCATGGCATGGAACATGGCCTGCGGCTACCAACCAGGGAGGGGGGAGCGGTCAGGAGGAGTGGTTGAGGGTGTCCAGGTGGGCGAGGAGGCGGTCGCGGGCGTGTTCTGAGACTTCCACGAACTGGCCGCGGACTTGAAAACCGCGGTCTTCCAAAGCCGTCAGCCCCAAAACGCGGCAGAGCAGGGGCACCGGCTGATCCTGCAAAGAGAGCGAGAGCGCCATGAGATCGCCCTCCTCGAGAGGCGAAGGCGTGAATGCGAGAAGACCGTCCGTGCTCAGATTGATCATGTCGGCCTTTTCCAAGGGGAACAGGTCGTCCTTCATGATCCGTTCGACCGAGGCCCGATCGCTCCGGCTGAACGGGATGCGCTTGAACGAGAACGCGCCGTTGGCATCGAGCCTGACGAACCGCAGCTTCTCCATGACGCCCTTTGGAGGGGACTTCGGCTCAATGTTCAGACCGTCGCGGGACACCGCGGCATCCTGGATTCGACCGTCGCGAAGCTGAAGCACGCGCCGGGCGTGGAACGCGACGCTCTGATCGTGCGTCACCACGATCACCGTCACCCCGTGCTCCTGGTTGGCGGAGACCAGGGCTTCGAGTACTTTTTCGGCGGAGGAGGTATCGAGGTTCCCCGTCGGTTCGTCGGCCAGAATCACCTCGGGCGAATTGGACAACGCGCGGGCGATCGCCACCCTCTGACGTTCTCCGCCCGAGAGTTGATGGGGACGAAAATGGAGCCGTTCATGGAGGCCGAATTCATCGAGGAGAGAGACGGCGCGATGCGACCGCTCGGCAACGTCCACTTCGGTCGCCATCATGGGAATTTGCACGTTTTCCAGAGCGGTAAGCGTGGGGATCAGGTGAAAAGCCTGGAAAACGAAACCGATCTTGCGGGACCGGAAGTCGGCGAGATCGGTCTGGCTGAACAGGGTGCGTCCCTCGAACAGAATCTCCCCGGCTTCGGGTGGCTCCAGCGCGCCCAGGATGCTCAGGAGAGTGGATTTCCCGCTTCCGCTCGGTCCCATGATGGCCATGAACTCGCCGCTCTCCACGGTGAGGTTGACGTCGCGGAGAGCCTGCACGCGGCCTCCCTCGAAGGATTTTGAGACGTTCTTCGCGATGATGATGGGTTGTTTCTTCGTTCCCATGGAAGGGGGATTATACTCCGGTTGGCGTTGAATGGGGCGGGAAAGGCTTGGGTCCGAGTCGTGTCCGGTAGGCGCACCCTTCATGGGTGCGTCTTGGGACGCGGGCTGAAGCCCGCGGCTACCCCGAGCGAATCGAGGTATTCACGCTGAGCGGCCAGCTTAATTGCCGCAACGTGATGCCGCAATGTAGCGTCAATTGTGACGTAAATCACGTTTGACAAATACTGCCCTCTGGTTACAATGGGTTAGATATGCCCTCCGAGCAGGATGATCTACTCAAGGATGGTCTGACCGGTTTCCCAAGTCTGCCGGCGGCACTTCCCAAAGTAAAGGATCTGCTCGCAAACCTCCGCCAACTCGGTCTGATTTACGTGGACCTCACCCAGTACAGCCGCTTCGAAGAAGAGGCCGGACGGGAGAATTTCGATCACTTGGTCAAGTTGGTCTCCGCGAAGTTTGAAGAGTTCATCGGGGAGCTGTCGTCAGAGCACGTTCTCACGGTGGACTGGCCGAGCGGGGGCGACCTCATCGCGTTCGTGGGCTTCCGGGACGAATCGGTGGATCGAACGGCCATGCACGAAATCTGCCAGATGCTCAACTTCGAATTGATGGCCGTGCTCGAATCACAGTTGAATCGAAACGGGGGGGGGCGCCACGGTGTGTTCGTGGGCTATGACGTGATCGAGCACAATCCGCTTGTCCGCTTCGAACGGCTTGTCCATCGCGGGATCAACGAAGCCCTCCACATGGCGTTGAACGAGGATGTGCGCGAGCGGAATTACCGCGCGGAGCGGCTGCGGGACATTGTGCGCCGCGGCGACTTGCGCCCGATGTTCCAGCCGATCGTCAATCTTCAGAAAGGGTACGTCCTTGGATACGAAGTCCTGATCCGCGGTCCCGAGAATACGAAGTTCGAAGATCCTTCCATTCTTTTTTCGACGGCCCATACGTGCAGTCTCACGCTGCCCCTTGAGCAGGCCGGGCAGAAGCGCATGGTGGACATGCTGAGGGGCAACGGCAAGCACCTGTACTTCATCAACGTCGAGCCGAACATCATCGAGAGCGGCGATTTCCAGCAACTGCCGATCCTCCAGGACAAAACCCTGCCCCTTCACCGGATTGTCATCGAGGTCACCGAGCGCGCCGCGATCAAGGACCCGGAGTCGTTCGCGCGCATCCTGAAGCAGATCAAGGCGCGCGGACTGCGAGTGGCGGTGGACGACGTGGGGTCCGGATACTCGTCCATCGAGTCGGTCGCTTTCCTCAAGCCGGATTTCATCAAGATCGACCACATGCTTGTCCACGGCATTCACGAAGACTCCACGCGGCGGGAGATCGCCACGACCATTCTCCAGCTCTCCCAGCGCATCAACTCCAACACCATCGCGGAGGGCATCGAGAGGGCGATCGATTTCGAAACGCTCGTCAACCTCGGTGTGGAATTGGGCCAGGGATTTCACATCGGGCGTCCGCGCTCCGAGCCGTACCAGCCGCAGTTCCGATAGCGATCCGCCGCGGCCCACCGAGACGCGCGGGGTCGGTTGCGGTAGACTCTCCCCATGGCTGACGATTCTCTTCCTCTTTTCGAAAAGCGGGCCGTGAAAGGTGGAATTCCGCCTGCCGCCGCTCCCCTCGCCGAGCGAATGCGACCCGTCATGCCGGATGAGGTGCTGGGACAGGAGGCCGTGCTGGGAGAGGGATCGCCCCTTCGAGAACTGATCGCAAGGGACACCGTGCCGTCGGCCGTTCTCTGGGGGCCTCCGGGATCGGGGAAAACGACCGTTGCCCGGCTGGTACAGGCGGCGACGAAGAAAAGCGTCGTTTCATTTTCTGCGGTCGCATCGGGGACGAAGGAAGTCAGAGCCGTTCTGGAACGCGCCACCCAGGAGTGGAAAAGCCTCGGACGGGGAATCTTGGTTTTTGTAGACGAGATCCACCACTTCAACAAGACCCAGCAGGACATTTTCCTGCCGCACGTGGAGGAGGGTAGCGTCACGCTGCTGGCCACCACCACGGAGAATCCATCCTTCTACATCATCAGCCCGCTGCTCTCGCGGTGTCAGGTTTACGTTTTCAATCGGCTGGACACCGAGCACGTCGAGAAGATCCTCCGGCGGGCGATCCACGATGCCGAGAAAGGGCTGGCCAAACAGGGGGTCCAGGTTCCGGATTCCGTGGTTCGCGAAATCGCGGAGCGGGCGGATGGGGACGCTCGACGCGCCCTGAACACGCTTGAGGTGGTATCCCGATTGGCTGCTCCGGGATCGGCGGTGACCGCGGAGATACTGCAAAAAGCGCTTGCGGGGAAAGTCTATCGCTACGATCGCGATCGCGAGGAACACTACAATGTCATTTCGGCCTTCATCAAGAGCATGCGCGGAAGCGACGCCGATGCCGCGGTCTACTGGCTCGCGCGGATGCTGGAAGCGGGCGAGGAGCCACTTTTCATCGCACGGCGATTGGTGATCTTTGCGTCGGAGGACGTTGGGAACGCCGACCCGCAAGCCATTCAGGTCGCCGTGTCGGCCATGCAGTCGCTCGATTTCGTCGGGATGCCCGAGGGGTATCTCCCTCTTGCTCAGGCCACCACCTATCTGGCCACGGCCCCAAAGTCGAACGCGTCGTACAAGGCCTACTTAGAGGCCAAGGGGGACGTAAAGCGCATGGGAACGCTCGATGTGCCGGTCCATCTCCGGAATGCGCCGACCGAATTCATGGAGGGCCTGGGGTACGGGCGCGATTATGTCTATCCGCACGATGCGTCGGCGGCCGGAGTCCGCCAATCTTACTTGCCCAAATCACTGGAGGGTAGGCAGTACTATCGGCCGAAGCCGGTGGGTTACGAAGAGGAGATCGCCGAGAGGATGAAAGAATGGGATCAGATTCGAGAGAAGGCGCCCGATGGAACTCCCCGAAGCGGAAGTCGTTTGCCGACAGCTACAGGAAAAGCTGGCCGGTCGACGACTGAATGATCTCCACGTTCACACCGCCGGTTTCGTTCAGAATCCGGATCGGCTGGACCTGCGAGGGCTGGACGTCCGGGCGGTTCGGCGGATGGGGAAGCTTGGTGTCATTTCGCTTTCAAGAAACGGACGGGGCGAAAAACGGATCGTGGCGCTCCGGTTCGGCATGACGGGGCAGCTTCGTTTTCAATCCAGTGGAGAAACGGCGCTGAATCACACGCACGTTCGCTTCGTTTTCGGCGCATCCGAATTGCATTTTCGGGATGCGCGCCGGTTCGGAAAAGTGGTGGTGTTCGGCCGGGATCGATGGGAGGAGTGGGCGCGTTCCACCCTCGGGCCGGATCCCTTTGAAGTGGACCCCGGCGAATGGGCTGCTCGAGTCCGGGCTCATCGTGCCCCCATTAAGCACATCCTCCTGAATCAGAAGATCATCTCGGGGGTGGGGAATATCTATTCGGACGAGGCCCTGTTCGAGGCCGGAATCCATCCGCTTGCTCTCGGCCATCGCCTGCCCGTCACAGCCTTGAAACGACTGCACTCGTCTCTCACGGAAATCCTTCGTCGCGCCATTGCGTCGGGCGGGTCGACCATCTCAGACTTCGTCGACGTAGACGGCCATCCCGGACGGTTTCAGGAACAGCATCAAGTATATGGAAAATTCAGGCGGCCATGCCCAAAATGCGGGCGGCCGCTCCAACGCGTCCGCGAACCCTCGCGGAGTTTCACGTATTGCGAAAAATGTCAGAGAAGACGTCCGAAGTGATCCATGGGGCCAAGCATCCTGCAAACTGGGGAACAATCCCCGTTTGACATTCCGCGTCAAACGTGAGATAAAGTAAGGATCATGAAGAGAAACGGATTTCTCTCATTGGTTGCCGGTCTTTCCATTCTCCTTTATGCGTGTGGCCCCAAGCCTCCCACCCAGGAAATTTCCGATGCCCAGGCCGCGTTGGAAGCGGCGAGGAAGGCCGGGGCCGAAACGCTGTATGCCGAGGAGTACAAGACCGCGGAGGCCGCGCTGACGGAGGCCCTCGCCCGGCTGCGGGAGAAGAAATACGACGAAGCGAAAAAACTCGCCGTCGACGCGAAATCGAAAGCCGACGATCTCTCAGAGCGAATCAAGAAGCTGGCGCTGCCCCCGGTCGAAGCACCCACGGAGGAAGCCAAGAAAGCAGCCCCTCCACCTCCGGGTGTAGAAGCGGCCACCATCACCGGCGAGGGGAAGGTGCTGACGAGGGAGAACGCGTTTGTTCCGGACGAACAATTGGTCCTCAAGCGGGTTTACTTCCCCTACGACGACTACTCGCTTACGGAGGAGGCCAAAGGCGTCCTCCGGGCCAACAGCGATTGGCTGCTGTCCCATGCCGGCATTCGGATCCAAATTGAAGGGCATTGCGATGAGCGCGGCACCAATGAGTACAATCTGGCCTTGGGCGAGCGGAGGGCACTCGGGGTGCGGGACTACCTCGTCGCGCTCGGGGTGCCCGCCGATCGCCTTTCCATCCTCAGTTTCGGAGAAGAAATTCCGCTCGACCCCGGACACGAAGAGTCGGCCTGGGCCAGGAACCGCCGGGCGCAGTTCGTTCACCTCGGCGACTGAAATCGCCGCTTCTGGTTTGAGACTCCTTTTGCCGGTCCTGCTCGCCTTCGCGTCATCCTGTTTCCCCTATCAGCGGGGGATCAAGGGTGAGGAGAACATGATCGATGCCCATGCCCGGATACGGGAGCTGGAGAAGAAGGTCGAGGTGTTGGAACGGGCGAAGGGGGCGCAGGCGGACGTTTTGGTTCGAATTGATCGGATGGGACAGGAAATCAGCCAGGTGCGGGGAAAAGCGGAGGAGATTGGGAAGCAGAAAGGGGGAGGGTCGGACCCCCGCGTGCTCCAGCAACTCGACTTGTTGGAGGAAAAGACGCGGGCCCTCGAGGAGCGGATCCGCCAATTTGAGAAGGCACTGCTGAGTGAAACAAGTCCGGACGCTTCTCCGGACGTTCGTTCCGAGCAGGAAAGCTATGAAGAGGCGCGACGGCTTTACCTCCAGAAAAGGTATGGGGAGGCCATCGACAAGTTTGACGTCTTCCAACAGAGTCATCCGAAGTCCACGCTGATCGACAACGCTCTTTTTTGGCAAGGCATGAGCCGCTACAGCAACGAAGAATGGGAGAAGGCCATCATCAAGTTTGAGGACGTACGGAACCGGTTTCCGGATGGGGACAAGGCGCCCGACGCCGCTTATTTCGAGGCGCTGAGCTTCCGGAAGATGAATGATTCAAAGAGTGCCAAGGCACTTCTTCAAGACTTCGCGAAGAAGTATCCCAAATCGGACAAGGTTCCATTGGCGGAGAAGCTGCTCAAGGAGTTGAAGTAAGCGTTCAGCCATCAGCAGTCAGTTCTCAGCTCCCGGTCAATGCACCGGAATCCCCGCTATTCACGCTTGCCTCAGAATCCGAGGCTGACGGCTGACCGCTTACCAGCTAAGATAGCCTGAATGCTGACCCTTGGGATCGAGACGTCCTGCGATGAGACCGCCGCCGCTATTCTCGAAGATCGACGGATCCGGTCAAGCATCATAGCGTCACAGGCCGATCTTCATGGCCCGTTCGGCGGCGTCGTGCCGGAATTGGCCTCGCGGAGTCACGTGGAGGCCGTCGATACCGTGGTCCGATCAGCCTTGGAGAAGGCGGATTGCAGTGCGAGCGATATCGACCTCGTGGGCGTTACAGCCGGTCCCGGCCTCCCGGGTGCGCTGATTGTGGGTGTGGCCTTCGCCCGCACCCTGGCGTGGGCCCTCGACAAGCCGCTCCTGGCGGTCAACCACCTCGAGGGGCACATTCTGGCGGCGAGGATCGAGAATGAGGAAATCGGGTTTCCTTATCTGGCCCTGCTTGTTTCAGGAGGGCACACGGAGTTGGTGAATGTGCGCGGTGTGGCCGACTACGAGGTGCTGGGGCGGACTCGGGATGACGCCGCCGGAGAGGCGTTTGACAAGGTGGGCACTCTTTTGGGTCTGCACTATCCCGCGGGACGGGAGATTGAGGAACTGGCACGAAGGGGAGATCCGTCGCGCGTCAAATTCCCGCGCCCCATGGCCCGAAAGGAAGGAATGGACTTCAGCTTCAGCGGGCTCAAGACGGCCGTGGCGGTTGAACTGCGCCGACTTTCCCGGGAGGAGTTGGAGAGCCAGAAGCCGCATCTGGCCGCGGGATTCCAGGAGGCGGCGGTCGATGCGCTCTCCCGGAAATTGGAACTTGCGGTGGACCATCTTCATCCCAAGTGGGTTGTCGTCTGCGGCGGGGTGGCGGCCAATGGGCGCCTTCGTGAGAAAGTCCGGTATATGCTGAATGCCGTGCCGGGGGTCAAGGTTCATTTCCCCGCGCCCGCCCTCTGCACGGACAACGCGGCGATGATCGCGTACGCGGCGTTCGAGCGGTGGCGGGCGGGTCGGCGGGAAAGCGGGCCGTCCGAACCGGTGCCGAGGTGGGAGCTTGGTCAGGCCGCTGCGTGACGTTTTCCGGGAGACCGCCCTCCGGCCGTCGAAGTCGCTGGGGCAAAACTTTCTTCATCAGAAGGGCATCATCGAGAAGATCGTCTCGCTGGCGGAGGTGGATCGGGAGGATCGAATTCTGGAGATTGGGTCCGGGTCGGGGTTTCTCACGGAGGCTCTGGCGAAACGCGCCCGGAAAGTGTGGGCCTTTGAGCTGGACCGCCGGTTGATCGAATCGCTGCGGCGGGAGATGGGGGCGTTTCCTAATGTGGAGGTCATTCACGCGGACGCGATGGACTTCGAGAAATGGGTGCCCGGGGGGAGCGCGAACAAGGTTGTGGCCAATCTTCCCTATTCGATTGCGACGGTGTTGACGCTCAAACTGTTGTGGGCGTCGTCCCGCTGGGTCGCTTCCGGCGAGTCGCGGGACGGCCATGTCGTCCTGGCGCCGTCTGGACTGGAGCTGTTATGTCTCATGGTTCAGAGAGAGGTGGCGAACCGGATGACGGCCGCCGTGGGTTCGAAGGAGTATGGATTCCTCGGAGTCATGTGTCAGGCGTTTTCGGTTCCATCGATCGCGTGGAAAGTGTCCGCCGAGAATTTCGTTCCCCGGCCGGAGGTGGAGTCGGCTGTGGTGCTCTTCAGGCTCCCCGGCCCGTGGAGGGACGAAATTCCGGACCCGGAGGTCTTCCGAAAAATTGTATCGGCGGCATTCGGGCACCGTCGGAAGACGATCCTGAATTCCCTTCGGCGCGCGGACCCCAAACTGGAGTTGAGCGATGAGGTCATTGAGATCATGATGAAGGCGGCCGGAGCGGGGAACTTGACGCGCGCTCAGGAACTTACCGTGGAGCAGTTCGTGCAACTTTCGAACGCCTACTCGCGGTCCCGCTCATGAGAAAGCTTGTTTTCCCCTTCTGGCTCCTCACGTTTCTCGCCTCACACCTCACGCCTGCCGGCGCGGAGCCCTTCAACTACGGGCAGGCCCCGCTGGGCGTGCAGTCGAGTGGACGAGGTGGGGTGAACGCCGCGTGGGGCGGGGATGCTTCGGCGGTGTTCTTCAATCCCGCGGGACTGGGTCTGTTGTCACCGGGACAGTGGAACGGCGTCGTGTCCGGTTTTGCGGAGTACGGGCAGGCAACGCAGAAGACGGTGTTTACGGACAAGGACGTGTCGGGGAAGACGTTGGACGGAATGCTGACGTACGCCGGCGCAGTTCGCGGCACATCCTGGGGCGGGGTCGGCTTGGCGTTCGTCGTTCCTGAGAGGCTTTCCGTTAAGACGCTGAAACGGTACGAGGATTTGAAGTTTGGAGAGGATCAGTCTGAACGACAGTTTCCAAGTGGGAGCGTGTCGATGAATACGGATGTGACCACGTTTCTCCTGGGGCCAGCCGCGGCCTGGCGGGCTTGGCCGGAGGTCCTATCCATCGGCCTCCACGGATTCTACTCGCTGAGGAGCGCCCACACCGGGCGCACGGTCTTCATCAAAGTGGATCCCGATACGTCCGTCGGGCTCGAAACCGTCACTCAGCAGATCAGCCAGGCCTTTCAGGTGGGCTTGGGCTTTTGGGTTCGGCCGTTCCATGCTCTTTCGCTGGGCGCGGCTGCGGACTACACCCTCCCTGTAAAGAATTCATTCACCGTTTCCCGAGCGCTCGTTTCCGTCGACAAGGAGCGCTTGCGAGAGTTGGCCGGCGAGGTGGTGACCGGACGGACGACGATCGACCAGGCGACCACTGAACTCGATCGGTTCATTGTGACGCCGGAGGTGTCTTCGACCCGCGAGGACTACCGCCAGCCCCTGAGCGTGCGGGTGGGACCGCGCGTCGACCTGCCGACAGGAACCAGCCTCGGATTCGATGTGGTCTGGTACGCGGCCGAGCGCCAATACACTCGCATGCGGGCGTTACCCGGATTTGATCCGGAAACCCAGGTGGTTTCCGAGCCGTGCGATCCGAAGGCGGAGGAGAAGAACCCATTCTTGGTGCCGGAAGTGCCCGCCCCGTTCCATTGTTCGAAGCAGGAGGCCATCGTAAACGTCCACTTCGGTGCGGAGCAGACGTTGCGGCCGGGACTGGTTGTGGCGGCGGGATTCTATACGGATTTCAGCAATCATCCGTCCATTTCGGCCTTGTTTGAAGAAGAAGGGGAAGAGAGGCGGGAGTTGACCGACCAGAGCGGTTTTCAGATCCAGGCCCCGAGCGAAGTGAATGTGTATCACCTGACGGCAGGCGTCTCCTTACGGAGGGGCGCGATGCTCGTTTCGCCGGCCCTGAGCTACGGTTGGGGAAGCGGTGCGACACTGTCCATCGCGCCGGTGCAGAAAAGGAAAGAGCTACGCCGGGATGTCCGCGCGGGTTTGGGCGTTTCGTTCGACTTCTGATACGGAAAAGGGGTCGGGAGTCTTTTCCCAGTCACAGAAAAGACTTCCGACCCCTTTTCCGGCTCCCGCGAGAGGGTCAGTTCTCGTCGCGGCGTTTGAGCGATGTGACAGCGGGATCGAGAAACGGTCGGTACGTGATCCCGAAGTATTTCAGCTTAAGGCTGAGGTTCGGGGGGCTGAGACCGAGGGCTTTCGCGGCCTCCACGTTCGACTTGGACCTGTGGAGGTGGTACTCGATGAGCTTGGTCTGAAAGAGGCGTACGAGGGAAGCGTAGTCTTTAGCTTCCGAGAGAGAGGCCAGGAGGAACGGAAACAGATTCCCCCTCGCCTCCGGAAAACGCTCAAGAAGTTGGGAATCGATCAAGCCACGCACGTACCGGCTGGCTGCGATGGAAGTTTCCACGATGCGCGTAATGGTGGCGGAGTCGACGGACTCAATCGCGTGGACTCCGAGCACCTGCTCCGGCCATGCAGCCGGAGAGGACGCGGCGGCGGGGGCGGCCTGACCTGTCACGACGAGCAGGGGGAGATTCGGGTTTAGATTGCGCAGCCGCAAGATCACGGAATCCGGCGTGACCGTTGACGATTCACCGGGGTGGATGATCGCCAGGTCGAATCCGCCGCTCCGGACCTGGCGGGCATATCGACCGGCGTCCGCAACGAACTCCGTTTCCACACCTACGTTCCGCAACACCCCGCCCAGGGCCGCGAGTTGAGCTCGCGGATCATAAATCAGCACCCGCCGTTTGGCCGATCCCTGCACCCAGCCGCTCTGGGCCACGGCCATGGAGGTGGAGACGCCTTCGGCGGTCTGCCGGACTGGAAACGGCTGGAGCCGGGTAATCTTCACGATCATCTCCATCTGTCGGGCGATCATTTTCAGGAGGGCGAAATCCTGGCGCGAGAACAAGACGCCTTCGAACGATTCCCCGAGGCTCAGGACGCCGACGGGTTTCGTGGAGCTCCCGAGGCGGACCACCGCGGCCAGCCGCTTCTGCCGCATCTCTTCCCGGTAGGGCGATGGCACCTCCGAGGCCCCGACAATAGGTCCGTTCTGGTAGGCCATGATCTCGGGGCTGGGCAGGGGCAGTTGGGTGTTGCCGACGACGGCGGTGGGTTGTCCCTGATCGTCGAGAACGGCCACATTGAAATCCCGGCTGTCGAAAGCCTCCTGCAGCGATTCAAAGACGGAGGGCAGGGTGAGCTCGGCATCGGGACTCATCACGGCTTCTCGCACGCGCACATGGAGGCGGTAGCGTTTCGTATTGAGGAGCGGGCCGAGGGCCACTTCGGGATCGAAGAATTTCCTTCCGGCCACCGAATAAGCCGTGGCGAGAGCGCCGGGCAGGAACGCGTAAGGCCCGTAGAGATACGAATCCACGTAGCCGAACATCGGGAGTAGGAGATTCGGAACCGTCGTCAGGAGACCGGAAAACGCCATTCCCGCAAGAAGGATCTCGCTTCGGACCCGTTCGCGGTCGGAAAGGCGGCCGCTGATCCGGGCACATTCGACAAATGTGATGAATCCAAGAATTCCCAATCCGACGAGTTCGATGGGGTACGCTTTTCCGTACTCGAACGTTACGAGCGGGATGTCGGCCGTGGTGCCCCGGATCACTTCCGGATGAAAGGCGCCGGCGCCCAGGAGCCCGCTCAGGAATACAGCGGGGGCGAGCGCCCAATTGGTCGGGTGTTCGTCCCGCCGGGTTTCCAAACTGCGAACGACGAATCCCATGGCCGGGAACAGGAGGGCCATCCCGACGAAAGAAAGCCGGGCCCAGTTGGCGGCGGCCGCGGTAGAGACATCCGCAGACGTCATGAGAAGACTCAGGCTCCACAGGGCAATCGAAAAGTGTACGCCAAGCGCCAGAAGTCGCGTCCTGTCTTTCGCTTGAGGAAGCCAAGTGGCCAATCCCAAGGCCACGTAAAGCCCCACGAGGTAAGGCAGGGCCGATTGCCAGAAGTTCATGGTATCCCCCTTTTACAGGAAGTAGCTGTTCTTGACCTTCTGTGGGTTGGAAGCAAGATGCTCGGATTCGAAGCCCACAATTTCGACAATCGGATCGGCCGAGGCCGGATTGTCCTTGTATGATTCCCTGAAATCAGTATTCACGGTTAATAGTTTTTGAACGATAGCGCCCTTGCATTCAAGAGTCAATCCTTCTGACGGGGGGATTCCCTTAACCGCTTGAAGAAGGAATTTCAGCCGGGCCGTGCCGGCGGGGGTGTGCGTTACGCCCATTTTGAAGGTGCGGATCGTGGCGGCGGCGAGCGGGTGTTCCAGAAGCGCAGAGGCCACGGTATCGGGATAAATGTTGGCCCCGTCGATGGAAACCGTACCGTCGCACCGGCCGAAAATAAAGAGAATGGGCAGAGCGAGCCGTTCAGCCGGGGCATCCACTCCGAGCGCTCGAAGGCGCGCGAAGGTGGCTTCACAATCGAGGACGCCGCCTTCGTCGCCCACGCAGAATGTCACCCGCGGCGAAACAGAGTGAGGGTTGAGCGTGGTCACTTCCACTTCGTTCTGGCCCGCTGCATTTCGCGTGGACCGGATGTAGTCGCCCGATGGATTGTACTGCCCGAGAAACACTGGCTCACGTTCCGTTCCCAGAATCTCCTTCCGCAAGGTGGGAGAGTCGAGGAGGATTCCGAGCAGTGCCTTGGAGCAGGGAGTTTCGGAAGCGATCCCGACTTCGAGATCGGAGGCGCCGTAGGCTGAGACGAGCCGCGCTCCGGGCCTGAGCCCCGATTCCATGAATGTCCGCCAGCCGGAGGGGAAGCCTTCGCCGCCGGACATCACGTCGACCCGAAACGACTTGACGTCGAATCCCGGCCGGGCGTGGAGGAAGCGGACCAATTCGGCCAGGAAGGGAGGATAGCCCGCCAGGAGATACCGCTCTCCGGGGCCGAAGATTTGCATGGCTGTCAGGGCGAACCGCCTGGAAATGAGGTGTGCCACGGCGGTGTCGGCGCTCTTGAGATAGGCTTCGATTCGCGCCGGATTCCTTCTTGCCTGGCGAATCGCCCACCTCAGAATGGGGATGGGGATCCTGGAGTAGAGCGAATGAAGGGTCCTCCACCGAAGATTTGCGGGAAACATCATCCAAGCTGCCTGAGAGGCCGATCGACATGAATGCAGCTTAAGTGAATGCATTTCGCTTGGGCACACACATAGACTCTGTATTACAATGCCGACCTTATTTCAAGCATAATTAATATATTTTAATATTATTAACTATACTTCTGTGATCTGCATAATTCCATGGCTTCCGTGAGCAGGCATCGGATCTCCGGTCCAAAGCCACATGTCATTGACGCCATGCAGTAATGATGGTAATTGTGTCACTTAGTGACTATATTGAATTCGTATAAGTAATGTTACGTTAATGAATGGGTAGAACACCCTAAATATATGGAAGTCTGCGATGGACGGGGGTTAGGATGGGAGTGATCAGAGCCGGCCAAGAATTGAGAGTGCTCCATTTGGAAGACGATGCCGCCTATCGGAAATTTGTGGTTAACTTGCTTCGGAGGGAGGGGATGGCCGTACGATTCTCGCACGCGGAGAGTTGCGAGGAGTTCGTCCATCTGCTCCAAGGGGAGCGATTTGACTTGGTGATTTCGGACTACACGCTTCCGGCCTTCGACGGCCTATCGGCGCTCAGCATAGCCAAGTCGATTCGACCGGAGCTTCCGTTCATCTTCTTGTCCGGCACGATGGGGGAGGAGCGGGCGGCCGAGGCGGTCCTGAACGGTGCAACGGACTACGTGCTCAAGGATCGGCCGCTTCGCCTCGTCAGCGTCATCCGCCGGGCCATCCGGGAAGAGGGCGAGAGGGAAGTGCGCCGGAGTTTGGAGGCTCAGCTCCTACAGGCGCAGAAAATGGAGTGCGTGGGGCGACTGGCCGGTGGGGTCGCGCATGATTTCAACAATCTCCTGACGGTCATTTCGGGGCGGGCGGACATGCTTCTCTCGGGGAAAGGCGAATTGGATCCCGACCGCGAAGACCTGGTGGAAATACGTCAGGCCGCAACGAGAGCCGCGGAGCTGACGAGGAGACTCCTTATGTTCGGCCGGGCGGATCACCCTCGCGCGCAAAGCCTGGATCCGAGGGTACTGGTCTCCGACCTTCTCAAGATGATCCGCCGCCTCATTGGGGAAGACATCGAGGTGGTCGCCGAGCTGGCCGAGGACGCCGGATGGATTCGGGTGGACGCGGCGCAGATGGAGCAGGTGTTGGTGAATCTCGCGGTGAACGCGAGGGATGCCATGCCGAGGGGTGGAAAGCTGATCATTGGGGTGAGGACTCTCGACCTCGATGAGGACTACGCCTCGCGGCACCTCGATGTCCTTCCGGGGCGATACATCGAACTCCGCGTGGAGGACAACGGCCAAGGCATCGCCCCCGAGGTACTTCCTCACATCTTCGAGCCGTTTTTCACCACGAAAGAGCCCGGAAAGGGAACGGGTCTCGGCCTGTCCATGGTGTATGGCGCCGTGCGCCAATGGGGAGGTCACGTGGAGGTTCGGACGTCGCCCGGTGGCGGCGCCGCTTTCTTGATTTACATGCCTCAAGCGGCGGAATCTGAGTTCTCCGTCTTGCCGACAGAGGCGCAGACGTGTCCACGCGGCTGCGAGACGGTCCTGCTTGTGGAGGACGATGACATGGTGCGAACCATTGCCTGCCGGATTCTTCGGGCGGGGGGATACGAGGTCATCGAGGCCTCGAACGCTCAGGAGGCGCTGGCGAGGATCGAAAAAAGCGGGCCGCGTCTGGATCTTCTGGTCACGGATGTGGTGATGCCGGGAATGAGCGGTTGGGAACTCGTGGATCTCGTCCGGCAGAATAGTCCCAAGACCCGCGCGCTTCTGATTTCAGGTTACGAGGCCCATCAAATGCTTGAGAAGCGGATGTCCGATTCCTACATGCACTTTCTTCCGAAACCCTTTTCCATGAAGACCCTTTCCGAGAAAGTACGCGAGGTCCTGGACGCAGTCGAGTGACCTCCGGTGGGATCGGGGCTGCGGGGAGTCTTTGGAGCGGAGCTTCCGCGCTCTTTGCGAGCGGCCGGCCCAGGCCCCCGGACTCGGTCGCGGCATGATAGGCGTTTCAGCGCGGAGCCGACTCCGTATCAATTATTGGGGTGTGAGGCGGGCTGAGTATAGGGTGTGTTGGATCGGCAAGTCGGCGGGATAGTCGATCTTGCGCCGGGCTGCTTCGGTCATGAGGTGGTACGCGACCTCCACATCCAGGGTGTGGGATCCCGGCGCTCCGGCCACTCGTTCGGCGAATCTGAACGAGCGTTCCTTACCGGGGTGGAGCCGGTTGTCCCGAAGTTCGAGAATCATCGGACGCCAGAGGATCCATCGCTTCAGGGTATGAGTCTGCGTTCTGACCATGCTTCCGTCGGCTGCGTTCCGAAGCGTGAACGTGACCGTCACAAAGCGGTCGGGATCACCGGTCGGGAAAGTGTGACCTGCTCCTACGTTTGACAATTTCAATTCAACGTCGATCGTGCCTCTCCCATTCTCAAACCGGCTGCGATCTTCCGGTTCGATGCTCACGGCCTTCCGGACCATGTCCCCATCATGCCCGCCTCTCCACAGGTGGCGTTTGGAAGGTCTCACCGGGCCGCCGAATGCCACGGGGCGCTCGACGGCAGGCATGTGACACTGGATGCAACCGTATCCCTGAACGGGGTCGTCCCTGACTTCCGCATAGGTTCCGCACGGCGGGCCGATGTAGAACATACCGGGGTCCTTCCCTTCCACCTCGTGGCAACGGCGGCACACACCGCCGCCATCGAGAAATGAGGCATCCTGTCGAACCGGGTGAGGCGCCGCCGAATCCGCGTACGGGCCAACGATAACGCCGTCTTGAACGTGGCAGATAGCGCACGTTCCGAAACCGTGAAGATTCTCAGCGGGCCGAACAGGCGATAGCCCAGCGAACCCATCGACGCAACCAGCAGGGCGATCACCCCGATGGCGGCCTGACCGTGTGCGGACCATCCAACCCCGATCACCTTCCCCCACGGCGTTGTTGAATTCGGCCGGCTCCACAACATCTTCAACGCAGCACTAAGGCTTGAAGGAGAACGCATCCAACGTGAGTGGCGGTTCCTTTTCGCCGGCGAATTCGAAGTGGCCGCGAACGGAAAGCGGCGATGGCCCCCGAGAGTGCGGGTCCGCCAGCAACTCGTGCAGCACTTCGTTTTGCGCCAAGCTCAAGCGTTGTTCACTGCCTGAGACGACGAAGAAGAACGAGAAACCTTGTCGGAGGAGGATTCCCTCGGCCTCGATCCGCACCGCGCCGACTTTCTGCCCGGCCTTCTCTACCAATTGTCTTATCCTGGGGAAGTCGACGGGTTTCCCCGGCTTCGGGATGATTTCGGCCTTCTGCTTCTTGAGACTCACGTCCACGCGGTCCACGGTCGGTAACTTGGCGAGAGCCCGACGGGCCCCCAGCGCGCAGAACGGTCAGGTCATGCCGAGGACCTCCACCTCGATCCGCATGATCTCGGCGCGGGATGGGAGGGGAACCGCCACGACGCTCAGCACGGAAGCGATGAAGAACATCTTGAAAAGGTCTCGGGGTTTCACCGGTCGTCCCTTCTCAAAAGAGGGCGTACGCACCGGCGCGAATCTTCCGGTCCTGAGAAAGTTGTGTCCCATTCAAGTTCTCCCATAGTGGAAGTTGGTATGAAATCTCGAAGGTGAAACGATCCATCAGGAAATACTGGATCCCGGGGGCCGCGAAGAGGGAGTTCCCACCCGAGTCGGTTATGGCCTGGTTGAAATGCCTTGACCGACCGGCGACCCCGCCGTTCAGTTCAAGCATGACATAGAATTCGGATCGCGCTTTTTCACTCGACAGCGCGAGGTATTCCGCGGAAAGGTTGACGCCCACGACATGCCCTTGTCGCACCCCGCTGTTCGACCCGTTGAGTTGCCCGGCGGGTCCCGCGTAGATTCCCGCCTTCTTGTGTATGTACTGGAAGGGCAGGTCCCAGATGAAATCGTAGGAGCCGCTGCCGATGTTGTCTGCGCCCGTCGGGACTTTTACCCCGGCAGCCGGCCCGAATTGTAGGCGTGTCGAGGGGCCCAGACGTTTGAAGACATCCGGGGAATAGCGAGCGAGGAACACGGCTTCGCCGATTCCACTCGCCTCGCTGCTTGCACCGCTTGAATCGCGGGCTTCAGTTCGCACGTATGGAACAGCGGCCGCCAGGGTCAGATCTTCATTGACCGGGAATGCGCCCATGAGGCCGATGACCTGGGCTTCCATCTTGGGCCGGCTGCCGGGGATGTCCCCGGTGGTCCCAAGAAGCGTTTCCTTCCGAATGATGTCGGTGAAAACCCGCGCGAGTCCGACACCGGAAAAGAGCGTCTGGGCCGCCGAGCCTTGAATCGGCAAAGCGTGTGCCGTCGCCGCCATCGTAACCACAGCCCCCATCAGGAGCCCCAAAACGCGGGCCGGCCATTGGACGGATCTCATGCTTCCTGCATCCTCACGCCGCGCAGCAGGAGAGTTCCGCCATTTTCTTCAACTCCTCTCTTTGGTTTTTCCTGAGAAGATCCAGGCCGCGCCGATCAGGCCGACGGCCGTGAAGAGGCCGAGGCTCAGGAGACCGCTCGCGCCGTCGCGGGGGCAGAATGCGCCGCAGGCCCACGCCGTTCCGGCGTCCGCCAGAACGCCCGAAGCGGCGGCCCATGCCGTTGCTTTCACCATGAATTCCATCAGGTCACCTCCTTTTCAAGAAACCGAGTTTGCGAGGGTTGCAGAACGCGTACACGACAACGGAAGCACCGCCGAAGACCATCCATGCCGGTTTTCTTCGGCGGCCATAGCCAAGGGACCGAAGCCGACGAACAGAATCAGCCGCATCCGCACGCACCGCCTCCGTCTTTCTTGGGAGGGTTCTCCGACCGTGGGGCACAGCATTCGGATACGTCGTTTGACGACCGTTCCGACGGCGCTTCGGTTTGGGACATAGCCTTTTGGACAACTTGTTTCACGTTGCCGAGGCAGCAAGCGCCTTGTGGATTAAGCTCTTCGCAGCGGTCCAACCCCTGACGGCATTTTTCGGCGATAGAGTCGAGCGCCCCGGATTTGCCCGTCCGCCGGACTTCCTCCTCGATGCTCCTAACGGTGTGCTCAAAGCAGTAGCAGACGGTCCTGGAATCTCCCGTCGATTTCTGAAACACGGGAACCTTGATGTCCCGGGCAACGAACCGGATGCCGTCGGCTTCGTGGAAATAGACGATTTCGCAAGCTCCGCCCTTGCAGAACCGATAACCGCCGGAACCGTTGAGGCACTTTAATGCGGCCTTGGTGAGCAAGGAAACAAGAGTGATCGTCTTGACCTTCCGCCCTTGGGTCCCGCAGGCGGGACAACGGTCCGAGATCACCCGGGTCGGTTCCGAAACGGATCGGTGGGGCGCGGTGTCTTCAGGATTCTCCATGGCGATCCCCACTATTGTTCCGGCTCATGATCGAGAAGAAACCCAAGAGGAGAAGCATTCCGCCCCCCACGACGCAGCAAGCCAACCCTCCGCCGGACAGTGCTTCGAGATTCATGAGCGTTCACCCCCGCCCCTACCCTCGTCCTTCAAGGGGGAGGAGGTAGGCGCAGGCTTTATGCCTGCGTCTGAAGACGCACCCATAAAGGGTGCGGCTACCATCCCTTCCCCCCTTGCGGGGGAAGGGGAGGATGAGGGGTCCTGAACAGTTACCAAGATTCACGTCGGCCCCTCAACTTGCGCAACAGGAAAGCTTGGTTACGTCCCGCTTGAACGAGAGGGCCGCGATCTTGTAGACCTCCGAGAAGGTCGGGTAGGCGAAGGTCATCCGAAGAATGTCGCCCACGACCATCTTGTGCTGGACGAGAAGCGTGCCGTAGTGGATGAGCTCCGCCGCCTGCGGTCCCGCGATGTGAACGCCCAGAATCCGATACGTCTTGGCATCCACGATGAGTTTCAAGACCCCGCGGGTGTCGCGGATCGCGGCGGATTTCGGGACGTGCTCGAAGGAGATGAGTTTCGTTTCAATTTTGTGACCCGCGGTCCGGGCTTCCGCCTCTTTCCATCCCACGCCGGCGACCTGGGGTTCCGAGAATACCGCGTGGGGGACGGTCGAACCGTCCCACCTTTTCTTGTTCCCGCTGAGGGCGTTCTCCGCGGCGACGCCGCCCTGCTGGGCGGAAACGGTGACCAACATCATCTTCCCCGTCACGTCTCCCGCCGCCCAGACGGCCTTGGCCGTCGTGCGAAGCATTTCATCCACTTGGATGCCGCCGCGCTTGTCCGTCTCAATCCCCGCGCGATTCAGCTCCAGATCTCGCGAATTGGGAACGACGCCTGCGGCTACCAGGAGTTGTTCGCCGATAAACTCCCGGGAGCCATCCGGCGTATTCGTCCGCAAAATCACACTGCGGGAATCTCTCGAGACACATTCCACCCTGCCACCCGTGTGAATCTCGATGCCTTCATCGGTCAGGCTCCGCGCCAGCTCGCCGGAGATTTCGGGTTCCTCATTGGGCACGATCCGGTCGAGCGCTTCAAGAATTGTCACCTTGGAACCGAAGCGGGCGAAGACCTGTCCGAGTTCGACGCCGATCGCCCCGCCGCCGATCACAAGGAGGGATTTGGGGAGGCGGTCCAGCTCCATCGCCTCCTTGTAAGTCAGGTATCCGACCCGGTCCAAACCGGGGATGGGGAGGATCTGGGGGGATGCCCCGGTTGCAATGATGAACCTGTCGGATGCGATTTTCCGTCCGCCTCCGTCGATTTCATGTTCGGAAACGAACTTTGCGGGACCCTTCAGCAGAGTGATGTTTTCGTACGCGCCGAGGAGATCTTCGTATTTGAGTTTTCGCATCTCGGTGACGAGTTCCGTTTTCTGTCGAATCACCTCGCGGAAATCCGCCGGCGCATCGCCCTTGGGGATGCCGGGGATGCCGTCGCGGGAGTACACGTGGTATCGCTCGGCGGCGTGGAGAAGGTTCTTGGAGGGAACACAGCCACGATTCACGCACGTGCCGCCGATGACGCCTTTCTCGATCAGCGCCACCCTGGCCCCGAGGTCGCTCGCGCGGATTCCCGCGGCGAACGCCGCCGATCCCCCTCCGATCACAACCAGATCGAATTCGCCCGATTTTCTTTCGCTTCCGAACAGTCCCATGTCCGTCTTCCTTAGCCCTGGGCGGGCAGCTCGGCCTTGTAGCCGGCTTCGTTGATCACCTGAACCATCCGCGGTGGCTGGACCTGATCCGGGTTGTACCGCACCGTCACCGATTTTCCCCTCACGCTCACGTCCACATCGAAAATGCCCGGCAGCTTGGCCATTTCCTCCTTGATGTGGCTTGCGCACGATGAGCACGACATGCCTTCAACGTGCAGGTTGGCCGTTCGGTAGCCGGCGGGCGCGATGGTTGCCTGCTCCGCGTTCGCCGAGGGGGCAGACGACCCATCAAGCAAGTTCGCGTAAACGGAACTGCCGATAAAGAAGGCCACGAACAGGCTTGCGGCCCCGAGCAGCTTGGGCGTGAATCTCTCGCCCTTGAAATCAGCCGCCAACGCGTAGGCCCGGCGTTTCTCGCGGTACCAAACGCCCCACGCGACGGACAACAGCACCACCGCGGCACCTTGAGAATACCAGTGGTATTTTCCGAGAATGCCGCCCGCGCCAATGCCGCCCAATCCCAGCATGATCAGGAGGAGCGGGACCGCGCAGCAGCTCGACGCGAACAGAGCCGAGAGAAGACCGAGGTTTCTTGCTTTCATGGTTTTTCTCCTTTCGTCATGGCCCTATAGACGCAAGGACCGTACCAGGACGAAGTGTCGAAATAACAATGGGTTGTGGAGTATAGGCTTGAGAACAAACTGTTCAGTGATCGTTCACTAAACGGAGTGAACAGTCTTGACAATCCGTGAGTTGGCGTCCACTATTCTGGAATGGAGGCAGTCAGGAGCACACCGGGCGATTCCGCCAAGCTCTACGAATCGATTTTCGAGAATCTGAGAGAAGGGATCATCGTGGCCGACCGCGAACTTCGGGTCAGCCTGTTCAACCGTGCGGCGATGGACATGACCGGCTACGCGGAGCAGGAGATGATCGGGCGGTTGTGCACCGAAATTCTGGACCGGAAATTATGCGGGGAGCGTTGTTTCATCGCGGAAACGCGCGACACGGGTCGCGGGATCTCCGACTATCAAGTCAACCTGACCCGAAAGGATGGGACCGACCGGGCGATCTCATTCACCACCGCTCCACTGATCAACGGTGACGAAGTCGAAGGCGTCATCATCGCTTTCCGGGATGTCACGGAACTCGTCCAGCTCAAGCAGGAGGTTTCGGAACGGTACCAGGTCCACAGCATCGTGACTCGGAACCGCGAAATGCGAAGGATTTTGAATCTGGTGGAACAGGCAGCGGACACGCCGGCGCCGGTGCTGATCACGGGCGAGACGGGGACGGGCAAGGAGCTTCTGGCGAAGGCGATTCACTACGCGAGCGGGCGGTCCAACGGGCCGTTTGTCGCCGTGAGTTGCGCGGCGCTCGCCGAGAACCTGCTCGAGTCCGAGCTCTTCGGCCATGTCAAGGGCGCTTTCACCGGCGCGATTCGGGACAAGGCGGGACGGATCGCGCTGGCGGAAAAGGGGACGCTTTTTCTGGACGAAATCGGAGACCTCTCCCCCGTACTTCAAGTCAAGCTCCTTCGGGTTCTACAAGAGTATGAATATGAGCCGGTGGGAGAGAGCCGGACGCGCAAGGCGGACGTTCGGCTGGTGGCGGCGACGAATCGCGACTTGGAGACGGCCATCGCCGAGGGGCGGTTCCGCGAGGACCTCTACTACCGGCTCCGGGTCGTCCCGATCCATCTGCCGCCGTTGCGGGAACGGACGGAGGACATCCCCCTGCTGGTGGAGCATTTCATTGGGAAGCTCCGCAAGAGATACAAGAAGAACATCCGATCCATCGCCAAGGATGCGATGGCCGCGTTGGTGTCGTATTCATGGGCGGGCAATATCCGCGAGCTTGAACACGCCGTGGAGTTTGCCTTCGTCCGCTGCCCGCACGAGGTGATCGGAAAATCCCATCTTCCGGAAGAGATTTTCAGAGCGCCAAACCTCCCGTTTCAAAAGAAGCGAATCGAGTTCAAATCCCTTCCGGCACATGAGCAAGACAAGCGAATGCGCGAGGCGCTGGAGAAAACCCGCGGCAACAAGACTCAGGCCGCCCGACTCCTCGGCATCAGCCGCGTGACTCTCTGGCAGCGGTTGAAGGCCGGAACACCCGGCTCCGAACCCTCCCCATGAAACTTGTGTGACGGAGTCTCGCCGTCACAGCAACCTCAAGGAATCGTCCGCCGTTCCGCCTGCTTCCTTGAGTGGCACTTGAGAGTCTTGAGCAACGAGACCTCGGCCATACTTCTCCAGGACGGGGTCATTTGGAGACCCGTATCTCGCCCGACTTCAGTTGATTCAGCTTCTCGACCATCTTTCCGGGTGGCACGAACGAAACGATTCGAAGGTCTTCGCGCTCCACGCCGGAAGCATCCAAGAAAAGGACGGTGGGCACGCCGTCCTCTTCAAACCGATCCTGCGCGTCGAGGCTGGCGGGGCTGGTATCGAGCGTGACATCGGCTTGCACCATGATGACTCCTTCGGCGGCCTTGTGGACCGCGGGATCGGTGAAGGTCCGCTTGTCCAGTTCCTTGCAGGGTAGACACCAATCGGCGTAGAAATCGATCAGGACAGGTTTGTCTTCAGCCTTTCCCCGATCAAATACATCATTGCCGAAAACCATCTCCCCGGTCAACGGTTTGGCGAAATAGACCGCCATCCCCAGGAGAATGAATCCGAAGATCTTCTTGATCCAAACCAGCCAGGGTCCTGAACGGGGCAGGGATTTCAGGCTTCCCGAAAATGTCCCCAATAGAAAATAGGGAACCCCCAATCCGAGCGAGAGGGTGAGAAACATGGAGAAGCCCGTGATAGGATCGCGAGTCTGACCGACGTAGAGAAGAAGACCGAGGACGAACGGCCCGATGCACGGGGCTGCCACGATCCCCACGGTCAGTCCCATCACGAGCGCCTGGACGGGCCCGGAATATCCCCGCCTCTTCGGCAACAGGAACGAGGGCACGCGCAGTTCATACAGGCCGAACTGGCTCAGGGCCAACGCGATCATGAGAGTTGAAAACAGTCCCAGGACCCACGCTTTCTGGAGCAGCGATCCGAGCATTTTCCCGGACAGGGCGGCGCCGACTCCGATGGCGGAGTACGTGACGGCGATACCGAGCACATATAGAAGACTCAGCACCATCACCCGCGCGCGACGACTTTCCCCTTGTCCCGTGAAGTATCCGACCGTGATCGGAATCAAAGGGTAGACGCAAGGCGTTAGGTTGAGCGCGAGGCCGCTGAGGAAGATGGCCCCGTACGTGAGGAAAACACCCCGATGAAGGAGCAACCCTGCGATGTCTTGTTCCATCCATGACGTGTGTGAATCAGTGGCATGGATGAGCCGAACATTACCCTTCGGAAGAATGCTGACTCGTTCGAGAGCGAGAACCGCAGCCCCAAGGGTGACTGCGGTTCAACTACCGGACTTCCACGGGGTTGTCATTCACGAACGTGTAGCGGGGCTCCTTCTCCCAAGCGGAGCCCTTCCGGACCGGATGTTTGTGGATGCGGGTGTCGGTGACGACGAGCTTTCCGTCCTTGGGGTTGAGCCAGAAGTCCAGGTCGTAAAGCTTGGCCGTCTCGGCCCCGGCCGGGTGAAAATCCGTACAGGCAAAGTAGCCTTTGCCTTCGATCTTTCGAACCGGATCGTGGATCTTCACGAACTCCAGGGAGAGCGCCTCTTTGGTCTTGGAGTCGGTGATCTTGAAGACTCCGCCGGCTTTTTTGATTTCTCCCTGGATATGGCGGGTCATGACGGCCTTGATTTCCTCGGCGGTGAAACCTTCGGCTTTCTTGCCCGCGTGCTCGGCGCCGGCGTGCTCACCGGCAAGGACCGGCCCGTCCAAGCCGCAAAGCAACATCAAGACCGCGAGCGATGGGAATCGTTTTGTCATTCGTTTCATCTCACACCTCCTCAATCATTCTTCTTCTTGCCGTCCAACAGTTCGGCCATCTTATCCGGGTCCGTGGTTGGGAAACGGCATACGTAATTCTCGCATACATAGGCCACGGCTTTGCCCTCGGAGCCTGTTTTCCCGGCCACCATGGGAAGGGTCTTGCCCAGTCGCTCGACCTCGTCCGGTTCAACCTGAATCACCGACCGGTACGGCAGAAATCGATCGTAGACGTACCGCAGCATCCGCTTCGTCTCATCGTTCGATCGGTCCCCCACTATGACGATTTCCTGTTTGGGACTCAAGTATTGGTCGATGGCGATGAGAAGCTGTGGGAAGGCCGTTGGAGCGCGCTCGACCTGGTCCAGATAGGAGCCAAGAGCTTTTTCGACCTTTCCGCCAAGCTCGTCCTTGGATGCCAGATCGGCAAGACGAACGAGGTTTTGAAGGGCGACCGAGTTGCCCGCGGGGAGGGCATTGTCCTCCAAATCCTTCCCGCGGACGATAAGCACCTCATGGTCCTTCGGCGTGTCAAAAAACCCTCCGCCTCTTTTGTCCCAGAAAAGATCCAGTGTTGCCTCGTTCCATGCAAGGGCCTGATGCAGCCATTGTTTGTCGAAGCAGGACTCGTACAGGTCGAGCAAGGCCATGACCATAAAAGCGTAATCCTCGAGGAAGCCGCGCGGCTCGGCCCGTCCATCCCGATAACTCCGCATCAGCCGGCCGTCCACCACCAGTTTCCGGGAAACGAACTCGGCGGCCTTCCGGGCGGCGTTCAGGTATTTCTCGTCTTGAAGAACCTGGTATCCAAACGCCATGGAGGAAATCATCAGGCCGTTCCATGCGGAGAGAACTTTGTCATCTTTGTGCGGCGGCGTCCGCCTGTAACGGGCTTCCAGAAGTGTTGCTCGTCCCCTGTCGATCGCCTCTTGAAGCCTTTGAGCGGAGATGTTGAGATCGCCCGCGACCTTATCCCGAGACTCCGGCACCGAGAGTACATTCCTACCGCCCTCGAAGTTGCCGCTGTCCGTGGCGCCGAAGTAGCGGGCCACCCATTCGCCCTGCTTGGTCCCGACGAGTTCCACCAGTTCCCGCCTGCTCCAGACGTAGTATTCCCCTTCCTTCCCAACTTCGCCTGCATCCTGCGCCGAATAAAAGCCGCCTTCGGGGTGCGTCATGTCCCGGATGACGTAATCCAGGATTTCCCGCGCAATCCTGGCGAAATCCTCCCGGCGTGTGACTTGATACGCTTCCAAGTAGACACGGGCCAGGACGGCGTTGTCGTACAGCATTTTCTCGAAGTGGGGCACGAGCCAGTCCCGAACGGTGGAATACCGGTGAAATCCGCCTCCAACCTGATCGTACATCCCCCCTCGGGCCATTTGATCGAGCGTGTGAAGGGCCATGTTGAGCGTGTCCTTATCTCCGGTGTGGCGGTATTGCCGCAAGAGAAACGAATGGATCATTCCGCGCGGAAATTTCGGCCGGTTGCCGAATCCCCCGTAGGTCGAGTCATAACCGGAAGCAAAGGCGGAGACGGCGCCCTCGACGACCTTTCGACTGGCCTTCCGTTGCTTGGGCTCGTAAGACATGGACTGTTGAATGAACTGGGAGACCCGTGAACCCTGTTTCTCGATTTCCGTTCTTTTGTCCTTCCACGCCTGGGCCACGCCCAGGAGAACCTGTTTGAACTGCTCCGGTGGAAAGTAGGTTCCACCATGGAAAGGCTTGCCGTCAGGCGTGATGAACGTGGACAACGGCCAGCCGCCGCTGCCGGTCATGCCGACGACGGCGGCCATATATATATTGTCCACGTCGGGTCGTTCCTCGCGATCGACCTTGATCGACACGAAGCGCTGATTCATGATCCCGGCGATTTCGGGGTTGGAGAAACAGGTCTCCTCCATCACGTGGCACCAGTAGCAGGTGGAATACCCGATGCTGAGAAAAATCGGTTTATCTTCCTTCTTGGCCTTTGCGAAAGCCTCGTCGCCCCACGGGTACCAGTCTACGGGGTTCATGGCGTGTTGAAGCAAGTAGGGACTTTTCTCCAGGGCGAGCCGGTTCCAGCCGTCTGGGATGACTCCGGACTTGGCCGATGTCAACCCACCCCTACCGGCCGTGGGAGTGGGTGGAGCCGGTCTGGACGATACCTTGGGCGTTTGGCCCGGACTTCCTCCAGCCGTTTCTCCCCCGACGGCATCCGGCTTCCGGTTGCATCCCGAGAGAAGAGCAGCCACGGTCATGAGCGCGATGAGTGACGGCTTGTATGCCGCATGGATCACGTTGCGAGACCCTCGCAATTCATGTGCTTGAGCAGTTCCTTCTCGACGTACAATCCCTGCGCGCGGCCACGGAAGGACCACTTCAAACTCAAATCCTTGGCGAACAGAAATGCCGCCGGGAACATCGCTCCCTGGCCCTTCTCCCACACTCCCAGGCTCCAGCCCACCTCGCCTTTCGGATCCGCGACGACCCGGTAACGATCCCCGATGGCTTGTTGCAACTCACGGGCCCGTTCGGGTGGGTCCGGCGTGACAACCACGACCTCGGCCCCGCAGGAATCCAACTGAGCCTGGACTTTCCGGAACCGTTCGAGTTGCGTCCGGCACACGGGGCACCATGATCCCTTGATGGTGACGACGACAAGCGCGCCGGTGGAGGCAAGATCCATCGATGGGTGAACCGTGCCGTCCACGGACTTCAATATGAGCGGCAGCCGGACATCCGCGGCTCGCCCCGCACCGGCGAAGGCGAAGGCAACCAGGAGCAAACCCGTCCGATGCCGTCGATGAGAGAAGATCCGTCCCATGCGGCTACTCCAGCATGGCCACAATTTGCTTCGGGGAGGCGGATGAAACGAGCGTGTAGGCCAATCCGTCCTGGCGCCACATCACCACGTTGATACCGTTCTTGGAGTAGGAGTAGTACTCCGGCTCCGACTCGCGCATGGGCCTCCATTCCGGCAGGGACAGGCCCGGGTCTTCGAACACGTAAAGGGAGAGCGACGGACCCAATCCGCGGTAATGGAACAGCGCGGCGGCTTTGCTCATGAGCGTGCAGATCTTGCCTGACTCGACTCGCATCCCCCGGAGAGGCGGCGGTTCGATCCGAACTCCCAACTCGGCTTCCGCCTTCTTCACCAACTCCTCCGGGCCGGCGGCAACAATTTCCGTGGCCTGTGGAAGGTTCAATACGAACTCCCCGACGAGTTCCTCCGCCACGGTTACGCGTTTCCACCGGGTGATTCCCCAGACGCTCAATCCTCCCACCGAAAACGCCAGCAGGATCGAGGCCGCGATGACCCAGGGTCCGGCGCGGAACCGCCATGAAGAACGATCCCCCCTGCCGGAGATCATCTGCTCCAAACGAATTCTCAGGCCCGCGGGAGCCGCCCCTGAAGCCAGACGTTTTCTGAACACATCCCGCCATTGATCTTCTTTGGAGATGTACTGCCGGCACAATCCGCACCGTTCGATGTGCTGTCGGGCGTGGAAGAGTTCGTCACTCGCGGGCGCGAGAGTGGGTTGTCCCAGAACCACCTCGCGCGCCCGTTCGCATGCCATACTCACCCCGGATACCCTCGTTTCCGAGCCACATCGGCCAGGCTCGTTCTCAAGGACTTGCGCGCGCGGTGGAGGCGCGACCCGACCGTCCCGCCCGGCAGATTCAGCGCCTTTGAGATTTCCTGGTAGTTGAACCCTTCCACATCGAACAACCACACGACCGCGCGCGATTCTTCGTCAAGCTTGTGGAAGGCCTCACGGATATCGTCGTCCTGAAAGTCCTCCATCGCGTCGAGCGCGATCTGGTCCTGAGCGGAAAATATGTACCGAGTCTCGGCGGCCTGCGACTCCATCGTCTTGATCTCCCTGACGCGGCGCCGGTACCGGTCGATGAAAAGACGGGTCAGTGTCGTCACGAGCCATGCCCGCGCTTTGGGCAGGTTTTCAAAACGGGGTTTGCTCTCGATCAACCTGACGTAGGTGTCTTGGACCAGATCACCCGCATGCTCCCGGTTCGCTGTCATCCGGTACGCCATCCGGTAAAGGACATTACTCTGATCGAGCAGCTCTTCCGTGGCGACGGGCCCCGGAGGGGACACGGGCTCATCCGCCTCCGGTCGGCGGCCGGTTTTCCAGCGCAACATGGCTCGGATCACCCGTCGTCGTTCAAGAGTCGATCAATCTGCTGCTGAAAGGACGCGTAGGGCAGGGCGCCGGAAATCACAACGCCGGTTACGGTTTTCTTTTTCTTGTCCAGTCGCCCCAGGATGAAACCGGGCGTTCCGCCGATCCCGGCGGCTTGGGCTTCGGAGGAATCCGCGCGGACGTGACCCGCCGATTCGCCGTTTTGGAGGCAGGTGTTGAACGTTGATGTCTTGAGCCCGATCCCCTTGACATCCCGCCCAGAGAACACAAGCTGCAAGAATGACACGAACCTGATTCATCTTTGACTCTTACTTATTGTAACGAACGAGAGGCGAGGTTTCTTCCTTTCATCGCCCTGTAGAGCCTATCCCAAAACCCCACGGAACCGGAGCGGGATTCGCGGAGCCTAAAGGCTCCGCTACAGCCGGAAAACGAACTCTCCGTAGCGGGCACTTCAGGGTCCGCGATACGTTTTGGGATAGGCTCTCAGATCGACTTTTGCCATTTTTTGAAAGGTTTATGTTCGTCATTATGCGTAGGGGAGGGTCTTCCGACCCTCCCGACAAGAGGGAGCAAGTAGGGGAGGGTCTTCAGACCCTCCCGACAAGAGGGAGCAAGTAGGGGAGGGTCTTCAGACCCTCCCGACAAGAG